>JACDEN010000048.1:8760-10630 GCA_013816415.1 Planctomycetota bacterium | reverse complement strand
GGCACTTGTCGCCGGTCGCGAGGAGAGCCCGAAGGACGATGAGAAAAATCACTTTATCGCCTCTTGCCGTGCCCGTTGGCGAGGCGGGTTGGGTCGCTGGCTCGCGACCGCGATTGTCATCGGTCAGGACTTGGCTCCAAAATATCCAGCGTTGCTCGGTACTGGTGGCAATGATGGGCGTCTCGATTTCACCAATAATTTCATGCAGCGACTGGTCGAGTTGTTGGCCGATGACGGTGTGGCAACCGCAGAGGCCCGGCATCTGGCAAAGTGTGCATTGTTCGGCGGCCCATCCTGCGGACTTATCGCTGGAAAGGCGATTGGGCAATTCTTGCCCGGAGGCGCAGGTGGTGCGAATGCGACTACTGGATTCGACGCTGACAGCATACTGAATCCTTGGGATTACATCTTGATGCTCGAAGGCGCCGTGCAGTGGACGGCCACGGTCGCCCGTCGTCTGGGTACTGGCGGAGTCAGTCTGATCACCGCGCCATTCGCGTTGCGTTCTCAGGGTGTCGGGCACGGAACCGCCGCGAGCAGCGAGGACGCACCGCGTGGCGAGCAATGGATGCCACTGTGGTCGAGGCCCGCGGGAATTGCGGAAGTCGCCTCGCTACTGGCCGAGGGTCGGCTCACCACGGGCTCAGGACCAGCCACCCGACCCATTGATGCGGCGCGGGCACTTGCCCGGCTTGGTACCAGTCGCGGTATCGATACATTTCAGCGATTTGGATATCTCGAACGCAATGGACAAGCCAACCTGGCCATACCACTGGGCAGGTGGCAGGTCATTGCTCGTCCTGACATCGACTTGGTGGATCATGCGGCTGATTGGGTCGATCGTCTGGACCGTGCCTGTCGGGGGGAAGGCATTCCCGCCACCTGGATCACTGCTGCTCATCGCTGCGAAGAAGCCATGCTCGCCTGCTGTCGCGGTTCTGAACCCCGCCACCGGGTCGTGCTTTTGGTGGCGTTAGGTGAAGCGGAGGCAGCGCTCGCTCGTACGCCGGCCAAGGCGCGAGACGCGGGACTGCGGCCATTGTCTCATCTGCCGGCGTCGTGGCTAACGGCACTTCCCAATGAACCGTGGTCGCGCTTGGCGGTGGCGATCGCGGCCCAACAGAGCGATGAACTGCCCTTGCGAAGTCACTGGCACACCGCCGATGGTGCTGAATTTGCCAAAGCCGCTGGCGTCGAGGTAGTCGTCACCGGTCACGCATTCGTTCTCGATGGGGTGGCAATTCTTCGGCGTCGATGCCGGCATGCCGGTGCCTTTAGTCTGCAGTCGGGTCACCCTCATGCGGCCGGACTGTCGGATCTCGCGGCACTGGTACGTGGCGAGGTCGATACTGCTCAGATGTGGTCAGTGATTCGGCCCTTATTGGCCCTCGATTGGGCCGACAGCGCACCACTCTCGACTCCGACTGCGCTTAGTGACGACCTTGGCGATCTGGCGGTGGCGGGTGTCCTGCGTCTGACGCATACCGCTACCCAATTATCCGGCGCGCAACGCGTGCTGAGCGTCGACCCGGGTATCCTGGCGAGGTTGCTGGCCGGCGACATTTCCGGCGCAGTGACCAGAGCCGCACGTCGCCTCAGCGGCATCGGCCAGCATCCACATGTGGTCAGTGCGGTCGGCGATCGTAACGCAGCGCAGCGGTTGGCGGCCACATTGCTCGTGCCGCTCCATCCCGCGGGACTCGCGACGCTGGCTAAACGCCTCACGCGACCGCACTCGGCTCCAGCCATCAACTTCTGATTCGACTTGTCCCCTTTTATACTCACGGAGATCTCATGGACCTCACCGCTCTGACCGCATCCACCAGTACAGTTCGGCGCCTCCTGTTCGACATTCCCTTGGAGCCCATCC
>JACDEN010000048.1:0-8750 GCA_013816415.1 Planctomycetota bacterium | reverse complement strand
GGGCACTCGTTTCCAACCGACCGGTTTTCCGGACCTGGGGGCCGCAACGTATCAGGCGGGTGACAGCGACGCCCTGCTGGTGGAGAGTGCTCAAAGCATGGCCAATCGGCTGGAAGCAACGGTGTGGGATACGGCGACCGATGCCCTGATTCCAGTCGCCACCGGTCTGAGTTTCGTGCGTGTCGTTGACCCGGGTGGGAAGTTTCTGACCGCATCGGTGTTGGAGGCGCACCGTCTCAATAGTCCGTATATCGAAAAGGCAGAAGGTGATTTCGCCAAGAAAGAACTGCCGAAGGCACTGGGCGTGGACAAGAAGCGACCCCTCGACCGCAAAGCCTTCACCGCCGGTTTGCTGCGTTACGATACCAATGCATTGCTGCATGGGGTATTCCTCGAGTCCATCGATGGTCGGCTGCGGATCGCTCGGGCATTGTCCGCTTTCATCGAAGCCCAAGAGGTTTCCGTCGCGGCTTCTGGGGGCGTGAAAAATGATCGGGTACAGGCCGACACCGGTGATCGCGGCGGCGCTGCTGAAGGATTTGGTAACGTCCCTTTCCATCGCGAGGAATACACCGCCCGACGCATTACCGCTTCAGTCAGTCTTGATCTGGAACAAATACGTGGATACGGGCTGCCATTCGCCGCAACCAATCTGCTGGTGACCTTGGCTCTCTATAAGATCCGAGTGCTCTTTGATGGTGGTCTGCGGTTGCGCACGGCGTGTGATCTGACGGTGAAGGCGATCTACGATTGGAAGGCCCGTGCTCCCGCGAACTTCGCTTTGCCGACCGTGGTTGATCTGACGACGGCTCTTCCGGTCGCGGTGTCTGGGTGTGCTGGACAATTTGCCGGCACCAATGGCATCACCACTGTCACCTTCAAGGTCTGAACGTGGCGACCCTCTCCATCGTCTTTATCGCGGGCCGGTATCACGGCACTCCGTGGGGTCTGCATGTGAACGAGGGCGGGGTGGACTGGCCACCAGCTCCGTGGCGCCTCTTGCGGGCATTGCTCGCGGTCGGTTTCGCCAAGAGCGATTGGGATGTGGTACCAGAGGTCGCGCGACGCCTCATCATCCGACTCGCGACCGTCCTGCCCAGTTATCAGCTGCCGATCGGTGGTGTTGCTCATACGCGGCATTACATGCCATCCACCGGCGGCAAGACCACTAAGGTGCTGGACACGTTCCTGCGCTTTTTCGACAACGAGCCACTTTTGGTGAGTTGGCCGGTGGTGTTGCCCCGCGACGAGGCGGCCGTTCTGGGCACCCTTGCCGGCGGGCTCTCCTATCTGGGACGCGCCGAGAGTTGGTGCAGCGCGGCGGTGGTCGAAGATCCAGCAACAAACGTTACTTGGTCGCGTCCATGTGCCGATGGCCAGCCGGTGCCACAGGGATGGGATCAGCTCACGCTCTTGGCCCCAATTCGCGAGGGTGACTATGAGAACTTTCGCCGGACCCAACTTGCTCGATCCGGTGAGGTGGCGTTGAGTGCCAAGGCGAAGGCCAAGCGTGCTGAAGCGTTTCCTGCCGATCTCGTAGCCTGCTTGCTCACGGATACCGCAACATTGCGCAGCCACGGTTGGAGCCAGCCACCGGGTTCACATCTGGCATTGTACCTGCGACCTTCTGAGGCGCTGCAACCAGCGGTGGCCGCACCTCGTCGGAGTCAGCGCACGTCCGCCACAGTCGAAACCGTCCTGCTCGAACTATCCAGCGACTCCGTCCATGGCCAGCTTCGCCCGCTTCTTGAACGGTGCTTGCCGCAGATGGAAATACTGCACGACACCGCTGTTGGCATGTTGGGGCCAACCGCACCAGGATGTCCAGTTCTGACTGGCCGCGACCCGATCAGCGGCGCACCGCTGACCGGGCATCAGCATACGACCTGGCTGCCGCTCGATCTCGATGAGGACGGGCACATAGATCATGTGATATTGCATGCACCGATGGGCATTGATTCAACAGCGCAGAAGGCCATCGCCCGTATCTCGCGCACCTGGGCCAAGGGTCTGCCCGATGTCATGGTCAACGTTGTTGGCAACGGCGACCGGTCATTGCTGGCCAGGCAGGTGCGCAGTCGGCGGGATCGACCGCTCGCGGAACTGGCGCACGCGAACGTTTGGACCAGTCGGACGCCATTCATCGCTCCGCGCTTTCTCAAGCGTAAAGGCGGAAACACCCTGGAAGGCCAAGTGCTGGCGGAATGCGCGGCTCGAAAACTGCCGAGACCCACGGTCGAGGTGCTTGCCCGCGACGTCATGATGAATTTCGGGTTCCTGCGCTTCGTCCGCCACCGTCGATCGGGTCATCCACAGCCACCAAATACGACGCCATGGGCGTTGCGACTCACCTTCGCCGAACCCGTCACCGGCCCCATCTCCCTCGGCTACGCCAGTCACTTCGGCCTCGGCCTCTTCGCCGCCGTCTCCTGAGCCTTCGCCCGCCCATCCCGCGCAGCCCGTTCCATCACCTGCTTCGCCCACGTCTCGACATCCAATCCCTCTGCACGCGCCTGCCTGCGAATGTGTTGGAACTCCTCCTCCGGAAATTCGATGGTCAGATCCATGCAGAGCCTATCGATCGGGTACGGTGATCATCCATCCCATTCCTCCACCCGCAGCCCCTTTATGCGCTTGAATTCCTTCGCGTTTCGCGTCACCACCGTCAATCCGTTGGCCCGTGCGATCGCGGCGATGAACAGGTCGCGCTCGCCGATCGGGTGTTTGCGCAGTTCGTCGCGTAGACGGGCGTGCTCGGGGGCTTCAGTGCGCGTGAATGCCAGCACCGGCAGGCCGCGGAGGAAATGCTGCCACATGAACCGGTTCCGTTCGGGGTCGTCTGAGCGCCGGCTCCCATACTCCAGCTCCGCCAGGGTGATCGCGGTCACCGCCACGTCGTTGCGCAGGCATCGCGACAGGTGGCGGAGGACCGCCCCGTCGCCGCGTACACCCAGGCTGACGATGTTGGTGTTGAGGACACGGCGCATGCGTCAGCGATCGAGATCGTCTGGATCCAAGAGTTTTCCGCCCAGTGGCTCGGGATCGGGGAAGTGGACGTTCTTCGCCAACCGACGGACCTCGCCCCAGAACCCGATCGGCCAGCCCTTGGCGTCGACTGGTTCGTCGGCGATCGGCTCGAGGATCACGCGGTTGCCATCCTTGCGGATGCGTACCTCGGTGCCGGGCATGCGGAAATCCTTGGGCAAGCGTACGGCTTGGCTGCGGCCGTTGGCGAACAACTTGGCACGACCCGACACGCGTGGCGTGACGGCACGATATACGGAGATGGGCAGGGCGGCGCGCGAGCGACTGGGGCTGCGGACGGACCGGTTGGATCGTGCCATGGGAGCCTTGGTAGTACCATGAGTATAGACCATGTGACAGAGGCCGCAAGTCCGGCGGCCCCCGACCTGCTTCCCGCGCGCATGCTCAACGAATTCGCCTACTGCCGCCGCCTCTTCCATCTCATGCATGTCGAGGGCCGCTGGGCCGACAACGCCTTCACCGACGAGGGTCGGTGGGCTCATCGCCGCGTCGACGCCGTGGACGACGTCTTGCCAGACGCGAAGTCCGGGAAGACGGAAAAGGCGGAGAAGTCAGGGAAAAATGACACCGCGAACCTTGCCACGGTTGACGCGGTCGTCGTGGCCGCCGCAGATCCTGGTGACGATCCACCGATCATTAGCCGCTCGGTCACACTCTCGAGCGATGATCTCGGTCTGATCGCCAAGCTCGATCTCGTCGAGACCTCTGCCCCACCTGTCGGCCCGCTATCCCCGCCGACGATCGACGATCTGACCGGCACCGCCACACCGCCTCCGGGCGCACCGACGGCGCTGCCGGTCGAGACCAAGCGGGGCCGAGT
This sequence comes from Planctomycetota bacterium, assembly GCA_013816415.1. Lineage (GTDB taxonomy): Bacteria > Planctomycetota > UBA11346 > UBA11346 > UBA11346 > JACCZE01. The sequence goes on along the minus strand of JACDEN010000048.1, from coordinate 4,885 downwards.
CCCCAATAACCCGGAGCGTTCATGGGAGCCGGAGCGCATCCAACTCATGGCTCAAGGCCTGTTGCTGCGCGCCCATGGGTATGCCTGTGATCGTGGCATCCTGTATTTTCAGGCTTCGCGTACGCGCGTGACGGTCCCGTTCACTGCCCGCCTGGAGGCTGACACCATACAGCATATCGCCAAAGCGCGAGTAGCCGCGCATCTGACGGTGCTGCCCGAGCCGCTCATCGACAGTCCCAAGTGTCCGGGCTGTTCCCTCAACGCGATCTGCCTTCCCGACGAGACCCACGCATTGCAGATGGTGCCCGCCGATCCGGCGGTATCCGAGTCGGTGCCACCGGTGCGCCGATTGTATCCACCTCGCGACGATGCGACTCCGCTCTATGTCCAGGAGCAGGGCGCCACCATCGGCAAGCGTGGCGAGGGTCTGCGCGTCACCAAGGGTGGTGAAACGCTCACCGACGTGCGTCTGAAAGACGTCAGTCACGTGGCGTTGTGCGGAAGCGTGATGTTGACCCCCGGGGCCTTCCACCTGCTGGGCGAGGCGGGCGTGCCGGTGGTTCATCTATCGATGGGCCATTGGTTTTACGGGATCACCACATCGTTCGCTCTTCGTAATGCCTACGATCGCGCTGCGCAGTTCCGCGCCGCTGACGATCCGGCGCGGTGCCTAGCGCTGGCTCGCGCATTCGTTTCGGCCAAGGGCCAGAACCAACGCACGCGGGCCCGCCGCAACGCCGAGCCGATGCCTGCAGAGACGTTGCAGGCGATGGGCGACCTGCTCAAGAAGGTGCCCGAGATCGAAAGCCTCGAATCGCTGCTCGGCATCGAAGGATCATTGGCCAGCCACTATTTCTCGGCTCTGCCAAGGATGATACGCCCGAAGGAAGCAGACGGCTTCGTCTTTGATTTTGCCAGCAGGAACCGGCGCCCGCCGAAGGATCCGGTGAACTCGCTACTCTCCTTTGGTTACGCGCTCCTCGCGAAGGAGTGCACCGTCGCCTTGGCTGCTGTTGGCCTCGACCCATTCTGGGGCTTCTATCATCAACCGCGTCACGGCCGCCCTGCCCTGGCGCTGGACCTGATGGAGGAATTCCGCCCTCTCGTGGTAGACAGCGCGGTCATCACCGCGATCAATACCGGCATGGTCTCGTCGGGTGATTTCGAGATCGGCTCCAACGGCTGCGTCATGAGCGGAGGCGGTCGCAAATCCTTCATTCGCGCCTACGAGGCCCGCCTCGACCAACTCGCCACACATCCGATCTTCGATTACCGCTGCTCATGGCGCCGCCTGATCGCCATGCAGGCGCAGCTCCTCGCCCGATACCTTCGCGGTGACGTGCCGGCCTATCAGGGCATCGTGACCAGGTGAGCCGTCGTCGCTATCTGGTCACTTATGACATTGCCGATGACAAGCGTCGCACGGTCACGTTCAATACGCTGAAGGACTTCGGAGAACATCTCCAATACAGCGTCTTCCTATGCGACCTCAACGACCGTGAACGCATCCGCCTTCGCGGCCTGCTCGGAGAAGCCGTCAATCACCGCGAGGACCAGATATTGATTGTCGACCTCGGACAGGCGGAAGCCGACATCGTCAACATCATTGGTTCCATCGGCAAGGACTTCACCATGATATCGCGAACCATGGTCGTGTGATGGTTTCTGGGGCCGGCGAGCGGCCCAGTGATCGCAGAATCCCGGTACCCATTCGATGTCATTGACATCACTAGACATGTAGATCAAAGTCGAATTCCTGGTGAGACTAGTAAGCATGAGGTATTGCGTTCGCTCGATCCGTCAGGCCTATCCCCATGTCGCCTTGATGCTTGCGAGTCCTGCTATTTCCGCGCTGTAAAAAGCGCGGCCCCATTGAAGGGGGGGAGCGAGCACAGCCCCATTAAGGCCTTTCGTTAATTTCCGCGCTGTAAAAAGCGCGGCCCCATTGAAGGAAGCGCACGACCTGGCCCACCTGCGCGGCTACGTGATTTCCGCGCTGTAAAAAGCGCGGCCCCATTGAAGGCGATAACTGCGCGATAGGGGTGTGACGAGGTAGTGGGAATTTCCGCGCTGTAAAAAGCGCGGCCCCATTGAAGGGGGGGATTGTGCTCGCTCCTCCAAAGCCAACAGCCGATTTCCGCGCTGTAAAAAGCGCGGCCCCATTGAAGGCAGCCGCAATACTGCGCGTTGGCGCTGAATGCGATAAATTTCCGCGCTGTAAAAAGCGCGGCCCCATTGAAGGAGGAGTTCCTGAGCACCGTCGATGGCTCCATGGATGGCATTTCCGCGCTGTAAAAAGCGCGGCCCCATTGAAGGACGGCGCTTCTCGGGGAGCCCATCTCCGTTAACACGAATTTCCGCGCTGTAAAAAGCGCGGCCCCATTGAAGGCGGCACTGAAAATCTACGGCTGTGGGGGACTCCGGTTAATTTCCGCGCTGTAAAAAGCGCGGCCCCATTGAAGGCCACATTTACGAACGCCGCGGCGCTGGATGGAGCTAATTTCCGCGCTGTAAAAAGCGCGGCCCCATTGAAGGTAGGAAAAGGCGAACGGAGCCCACCCAACGCGCGGATTTCCGCGCTGTAAAAAGCGCGGCCCCATTGAAGGGAGCAGCTTCACCAGGTCACGCTTACCGGCTTCAAATTTCCGCGCTGTAAAAAGCGCGGCCCCATTGAAGGCTGCTCTTCAGCAGCAATAGGCGCATCTCTAGATACCTCATTTCCGCGCTGTAAAAAGCGCGGCCCCATTGAAGGGAGAGGGTGAGGGTTTCGATATTTAGGTTCACATTCTATTTCCGCGCTGTAAAAAGCGCGGCCCCATTGAAGGGACGCCTCCGAAGGCTGGCTGTGCTGTGGCTCTGCCAATTTCCGCGCTGTAAAAAGCGCGGCCCCATTGAAGGGTTCGCCTGGCACTCGTGAGAGCCGCTGTACCCCGAGATTTCCGCGCTGTAAAAAGCGCGGCCCCATTGAAGGTGGATGTGCGGCTTGCTCTGGAGTCTGCCACGTTGATTTCCGCGCTGTAAAAAGCGCGGCCCCATTGAAGGCTAGGCCACCGATCACGCGGTGCTAGCCGCTGCAGGAATTTCCGCGCTGTAAAAAGCGCGGCCCCATTGAAGGCCGCTCGGCGCCTACCTGGTACTCCCGTGCTTCCAGATTTCCGCGCTGTAAAAAGCGCGGCCCCATTGAAGGTAGGAAGTGAGCCAATTAAGCATTACGACGCATGGACGATTTCCGCGCTGTAAAAAGCGCGGCCCCATTGAAGGTTTGCTATGCGTACGTCGGCGCAGGTGGCAGTGGGGATTTCCGCGCTGTAAAAAGCGCGGCCCCATTGAAGCGAGTCAATGTCCGTGATGATCGATGGCGAATCCTTCCAGATTTCCGCGCTGTAAAAAGCGCGGCCCCATTGAAGCCTGGGAGCGGTACCCGGAGTGGAAGCCCCGTCTCCTCATTTCCGCGCTGTAAAAAGCGCGGCCCCATTGAAGCGACGCGGTGAGCGAACCCATGGCGGTGAATTCCGCGATTTCCGCGCTGTAAAAAGCGCGGCCCCATTGAAGCGCGGCATCGGTCAACGCTTGCAGGTCGGCCGCGCCAATTTCCGCGCTGTAAAAAGCGCGGCCCCATTGAAGGAGGACTCGAGCAAGAAGGCCGAGAAAGATGGAGTCGTATTTCCGCGCTGTAAAAAGCGCGGCCCCATCGAAGCGCGCTGGCAGCACGATGCCGTTCGCGTCCGTGTAGCCCCCGTTCGCCGCGAAGGAGATGGCGACGACGGCGTCAGTCTGCGCTTCGCCGAGCTGCTGCAGCAATTCGACGCCGGCCTGCGCGGCGGCATCCGTGATGACCGGCCTCGCCAAAGGCCACAGCATCGAGTTCACCAAGGATGGTGAACGTCAGGGGCATGCGCCCTCACTTCCCGTGGCACGCCTTGAACGCGCGGCCGGAACCGCACGGACACGGATCCGCCGGGCTGGGCTTCGGCCGGCCGGGATTCGACGGCAGGCCTTCGCCGCCCATGGCCGCGGAATCCGCCGCCTTCTGGGTGCGGGTCGACGGCGGTTTCGGCGCGGTCAGGCCCGGCGCCTGCTTGAAGCCGCCGGCGTCGAACTCGGCCGAGGGGCCGCCGCCTTCGTTGGGCTGGACCTGGAACTGCAGGCGGAAAAACACCTTGGCGACGTCGGCTCGGATCAGCTCGTTCATCATCAGGAACAGCTTGTAGCCCTCCTCCTTGTAGCGCAGGCGCGGGTCCTTCTGCGCGTAGCCTTCGAGGCCGATGGCGTGGCGCAGGTGGTCCATCGCGTAGAGGTGGTCCTTCCAGCGGCGGTCGATGGTGTCGAGCAGCACCAGGCGCATGACCGTGTCGTAGACGTCCTGGCCGAACTCCATCTTCCGTTTCTCGATGCCCTCGGTGACGATCTTGTAGAGCACCTTGAGGCACTCGTCGCCGCCCTCCTTCACCGGCAGCTCGTTCGCAGGAGGCGCGGGGATGCCGACCTCCTTGGTGAACTCGTCGCAGATCTTGGTCGCCAGTTCGGGCCCGCGCAGGCCGTCGGCGGCGCAGCGTTGGATGAGGTCGTCGATGGCGTCGCGGTAGTACCCCATCAGCGTCTTCTCGAGGTCCTTGCCCGCGAGCACGTTGTTGCGCGCGCGGTAGATCATCGTGCGCTGGGTGTTCATCACCTGGTCGTACTCGAGCAGGTTCTTGCGGATGCCGTAGTGGAACTCCTCGACGCGCTTCTGCGCCTTCTCGACCGCGCGCGAGACCATCGGCGATTCGATCGGGATGCCGTCCTTGAGTCCCATCTTGCGCATCATGCCGGCCATCATCGGTCCGGCGAAGCGCTTCATCAGGTCGTCGTCGAGCGAGAGGTAGAAGCGCGACGAGCCCGGATC
>JACDEN010000451.1:477-3574 GCA_013816415.1 Planctomycetota bacterium | reverse complement strand
GGCCGGAAGCGTTCGAGGCTGGCCAGGCGCACGACGGCACGGGTGTCGATCCCGGTCGACATGCACAGGCCGAGGCAGAGCGGCCGCTCGCTGCGACCGGGAACGGTCACGGCCAGGGGCGCGAAGCGGACGGTGCGCCCGTCCTCGACCCATTCCATGCTCGCCTGCAGTTCGCCGTGCATCTCCTCCATCGGCACCGGAGGCAGCAGCTGCTCGACGGTGCGCGGTGCACGGGTGAGCGTCCATTCCGGACCGATCCAGGTGTAGAGCGTCTCGCTGCCGTCCTGCAGGCGCAGCCGCAGCCGGCCGGTGCGGGTTCCCTCGTCGCACGCCATCGCCAGCTGCACCGGCAGCGGAGCGTACGCGCGCGGAAAGAGGATGCGGTTGGCGATGCCGATGCTGATGCCGTCCTGGTGGGCGTGCGCGGTGCCCGGCGTCGAGACGCTGTCGGGGGTTGGCGCAGCGTCCTCGGCCGCGCAGCGACCGGATGAGAGCAGCATGAGGACGGCGACCATGAGTGATCTGGAGATCATGGAGACGGCCTCGCTGACCACGCCTGGGGTCGACGGTTGAAATACCACCATTCGCCGAGGCAGACCACCAGCGCGGCGAGCGCACACGACGGCCACAGCACGCGCTCGCTGGGCAGCGCCTCGCCGCTGGCGTGGACCGCGACCTCGCGGACCTGGAGGCGGTCGACCGAACCCAGGCGCGTCTCCTCGGCATCGAGAAGCCCGGCTCCCAGATCCACCCGCGCCGCACCGGACGCGAGGTGGTAGATGCCCGCGTGCAGTGAGCGCACGCCCGAGACCAGACCTTCGCGATCCGCCACCGCTTCCGACCGCTGCCCATCGGGCATGGTCACCGTCGCCGTCGCACCAGGGGCGAACGCCACCGGCGGCAGGATTCCGGTCGCCAGGCAGCGCACTTCGCGCTGGCCGGCGGCCTGCATCGCCTCCGACAGCAGGTTGGCGACCAGCACCGGCAGCGCCACGCGGTAGGGCAGGGTCGAGCGGTCGGTGTGGAAGAGCAGATGGTAGGCCGCGCTGCCGGGAGAACCGCGCTTGATCATCAGCGGTCCGCGTTCGCTGTGCACCAGCACCTCGAAGCCGAGCGCCTCGAAATCCTTTTCCCCGACCCCCTGCTCGTAGCGCACACGTTCGGTGATGAGCAGATCGTCGAGCATCACATGCGACAGCGCCGGCTCGGCGCGGCGATAGTCAACCACCGTGCTGCCGCCCTCGTCGGCGATCGAAACCAACGGTGCGCAGGGCTTGGGCACGCGCCCGATCATCAGGCGCACCGTCGCGGGAATCGCCTCGTCCTCGTCCTGGTCGCCGATCACCAGGTCGAATGCCGCGCCGGTGGCGTCGATGCCCCCCTCGCCGGGGAAGACCTGCGCGGAGGCCAGCGACTGCGCGGCGTGGCGCCAGGCGCGCAGCCGCTCCGGCACGTGGACGCGCATCGGCCGGATCACCGGCAGCGCGAGGAAGGCGCGGTCATCCGCCGCCAACGCGTCGAAGCCGTCGCTTATCAGCCGCGCCTCGAGTTCGAGCGCCTCATCGCCGGGGAGGGTGAAGCCGATGCGCTCGACGCCGCCCGGGGTGGGCAGCAGTGGCTTGCGATCGAGGACGCGTCCTCCGCTGAGGAGCTCGAGCGTTGCCCCCGACGGCGCCTCCGCTGCGGATTCCACGCTGACGAAGACGTCCCAGCGCGCATCGGTGCGGCGCATCGCGTCACACGCGGTGATGCCGATGTTGGGCGCCGGCATGCCGACGCGGCGGAAATCGAGGGCGAACGCCAGCTCGGTGTCGACCCGTTCAGGCAGGTTGCCGTCGGTCACCAGCTCGGCGCGCTCGAAGGGTTTGGTGCGGCCGAGCGCCTGGGCCAGGCGCAGCGCCGAGGTCGGATCGGACGGCGTGTCGTCGACCGTGAGATCGTCGAGCGCGGAACGCAGCTCGCGGCGATCGTCGGTGAATCCAGTCAGGCGTCGTGCGTCGCGCGCGAAGGCGATCAGGCACAGCTGGTCGCCTGGCGCGAGATTGTCGATGCGCGCTCTGATCGTCTTCTTGGCTTCGTCCAACCGCGTGGGGCCGTTGGCGGTCGCGCGCGCAGACATGCTCGCGCTGTGGTCGATGAGGATCGGCACCAGGCTGCCACGCCCGCCGCGGCCGTGCATGAACGGCTGCATCGCGGCGAGCACCAGCAGGGCGAGGATCAGCAGCTGGAGCCAGAGCAGCAGGTTGCGCTTGAAGCGCTGGAACGGCGAATTGACGCGGCGGTCCTCCATCACCTGCCGCCACAGCACCAGCGACGGCACCTCGGCGCGTTCGCGTTTCAGCTTGAGGAAATAGAAGGCGATCAGCGGGATCGCGATCGCCGCGAGCGCCGCCGCCGGCCACGCGGTGTGAAATCCCAGGCTGCTCATGCCACCCATCCCAGGCGCCGGAAGCGCTCGAACAGCAGCTGGTCGAGATCCTCGTTCGCCGCGATCGACACGAAGCGGCCTCCGCGCGCGCTCGACCATCCCTCGAGACGCGTCTGCCAGTCGAGGCGGTGGTCGTGATAGAGCGACAGCAGGTCGCCGAGCGAGGACACGTCGAGCATCGATCCCGACTCGCTGTCGACCAGGCGCACGTCGCCGGCGACGTCGGGGTCGATCTCCGACGCGCCGAGGATCTGAACCGCCATCGTCTCGAGCCCGGCCGAGAACAGCCGGTTGAAGCCGCCCTTCACATCGCCCTCGCTCAGGAAGTCGGACAGCACCACCGCGATCCCGCGTCCGGCGTGGCGGGCGAGCACGGTCTCGATGCCACGTTCGATCGGCACCGTGCCGCCAGAACCATCGGTTCCGATCGACGCGATCGACGACAGGGCGCGGCGCAGCGCCGGCCGGCCGCGCGAGGACGGCAGCTTGAACGGCTGGGCGTCGTCCGGCGCCCACACGCTGACGCGCTCGTTCGCGAACAGGCCCATGATGGCGAAGGCGGCGGCGAGCTCGCGCGCGCGCTCGAGCTTGCCTTCGAAGCGCATCGAGCGGCTGGCATCGACGATGATCACGATGTGCCGTTCCTCCTCGAGACGGAAGGTCTTGAGG
>JACDEN010000451.1:0-467 GCA_013816415.1 Planctomycetota bacterium | reverse complement strand
AGGTAGGGCCGGCGCAGCCGGGCGAACACATTCCAGTCGACGAAGCGCAGGTCGTCGCCGGGGGCGTAATCGCGATAGTCGGCGAAGTCCGTGCTCGATCCGCCGCGGCCGGACAGGTGGTCGCCGCGGCCACGCGCCGTCATCTTGCGGCGCGCGAGGATGCGCAGCCGCTCCAGCCGGGCGATCGCCTGGTTCTCGAGCAGCGGGCTCAAGCGTGCGGACGCGCTCATGGCCGCCGTCTCCGGAAGGTCGACGCCGTGGTCACGCCGCGATCTCCTCCGGCACCTGCGCGAGGATGTCCTGCACCAGCGCCGACAGCTTCAGGCCCTCGGCTTGGCCGTCGTAGTTGAGGATGACGCGGTGCTGGAGGACCTCCGCCGCGTAGTGCCGGACGTCGGCCACCGCCAGGTGCGCGCGTCCCTGCGACAGCGCACGCACGCGGCCGGCGCGGACCAGCGCCTGCGCCG
>JACDEN010000450.1 GCA_013816415.1 Planctomycetota bacterium | reverse complement strand
GGCCGCAGGCGGTCATGACGGTCAGCAGAGCGAGGAGGATCAGCAGGCGCATGGCGCGAGTATGGACTGCGTGGCCGACCGTACATGGGTCGCGGGTGCGACCCGCTACAACGGTCAGCGTGGATCCGGTGCGCCGAGACCGTCGCCGAGTCCGCCGTCCGTGGTATCGCCGACCGGCTTGGGCATCACCAATCCAGCCCAGCAGGCGGGCAGGAACCAGTTGCCGACCACCCCGCGGCATTCCCCCGCCAGCCTGCCCTGCTCGAAGGCGGCGACCAGGTATCCCGGCGCTGCCTTCTCGGCGAGTTTCGCCAACGCCTGCATCAGGCCGCGCTTGTCGGCGTCATCGCAGCCCCGCAGGGAATTTATGACCGGCTGGAGGTATCCGGAGGACGTGCGCAGCGCCGCGGTCGAGTCGCTGCTGCCGAGGATGGTGGTCGCGGCCGTCGACTTCGACAGCGCCAGCGTCCCGGCCGGCGACTGCGCCCAGCCACCGGGTTTTCCGCCGAGCCAGGCGGTGGCGAGCGCCGGATCCGTGGTGAGCACCCAATGTCCGCGGTCGCGCAGCGCCATGATCGCGGCAGGAAGTCCGCCCAGCGTGAGGAACGACTGGGCGCCCTCCGCCGGGACTGGCTGCTTCAGGGATTTCATGAACCATTCCACCACCACATCGCATTGGCGCGATCGCGGAATGGCGATGGTCGCCGCTGGAAGCGGCGCGCCCGGGGTGATCGCGACCACGATCGTGCCATGGAGGTTGTTGACGAGTTCGGCGAGGGTGAAATCGAATTTCAACTGGGTGAACAAGCGGTCGATGCCCTGTTCCGCCTCCTGCGCGCTGGGCTTCGCCGCTCCACCATTCCGCGCGGCGATGAATTCGAGCAACGGCTGCCGACCCTTCGACCAGAACGATTTTCCATCGAACCCGATCGCCAGGACGGTCAGAGCGGTTGCGGGCAGCCGCGCGGGCACCTCGCGATCGAGGGGCGCCAGCCCCGGAACGACGATGTCGGTCTTCCAGCGCTGCAGGATGCCCTCGGGTACGATTTCGTAGCGCTGCTCGATCGTGCCGAGCAGGGGAGCGATCGCTGACGCGGCGGCCTCGAACTGACGCGCCTGCTCGTCCTTGAGGATGGCACGGATGGAGTCGCAGAGGGCGCGCGGATCGATGCGCACGAAGAGGTCTCCGTCGTGCGGCGCGATCTTCCAGGGCGCGATCGGCGCCGCGCTGCGTGTCGGCATCGCCAGCACCGTCGAGCCGAAGCGGGCGAGCACGTCGTCGCGACTGCCGAACGCGCTGTCCGCTCCGGGAACGGCGCGCTTCTCGATCAGGTCGAGGTACATGGTCGCGTGCACCTTGCGCTCGACCTCCTCGGCGTACGCACCGAAATCACCGCAGAACGAGGTGGTCGACACCTGGTTGCCGAAGCTGTCCAGGCGCAGGCCGAGCCAGCGGCCATCGAAGCTCCTGAGATTCTTCAGCATCGCGACCAGGCTGAAGCCCATGGCATCGCCCTTCGGATCCTCGGCCTTCTTCCGCACACCGGCCAGGATGGGATCGTTCCAGAGCTGGCCATAGATGCTGGTGTCCCAGTGCGCCGCCACCTTGGCCATGTCCCGGACGATCGCCTCGACGGCGGGACGGGATGGGATCGCGGCATCCGCCTTCTTCCCGTTCGCATCGCCAGGATTCGCTTCGCCTCCAGCGGTTGCGGCATCACAGGCAGTGACGCCGGCCAGGAGGAGGAGGACGGCGAGGGCGGTCATGCGCATGCGGGTCCCCATCACGGGATTATAACGGCACATCGACGGATAGGTTACAGTCCGCGCTGCAGCAGGCCGGTCTCCTCCGGCAATCCGAACATCAGGTTCAGGTTCTGGACCGCCTGCCCGCTCGCGCCCTTGACCAGGTTGTCGAGGGCGGATGCGATGATCAGCGTCCGGCCGTCGAGGACGGCCGCGATGTCCGCGAAATTGGTGCCGGTGGTGTTCGCGACCTCGACGTCCTTCACCGTCGCGCGGATACGGATGAAGCGCCGGCCCGCATACGCCTGGCGCCAGGACGCGAGGACCGCATCGAGCGAGGCGCCGGCCGACAGCGTGGCGGTGATGGTCGAGAGGATGCCGCGGGTGATCGGGGCGAGGTGCGGGACGAAGGTGCAGTGGACCGCCGTACCCGCGGCGGCGGTGAGCTCCTGGTCGATCTCGCCGGTGTGCTGATGGCCGACGGTCTTGTAGGAATGCAGGTTCTCGTTCAGCGCGTAGAACAGGTTGTTGTTCGATTCGCTGAACTTCTTTCCCGCTCCGGAGACGCCCGAATAGCTGATCGACACCAGCGGCGCCGACACGTCGATCAGCCGCGAGCGCAGGAGCGGCACCAGCGGCAGCAGAACGCTGCTGGCGAAGCATCCGGGATTGCCGACCACGCGCGCGCGACGCACCGCATCGCCGTGGATCTCGGACAGACCATAGACCGCTTCGCCGAGCAACTGCGGACAGGCGTGCGCGTCGCCATGCCAGCGCCGATAGGCCTCGTGGTCGCGCAGCCGAAACTCGGCGCCGACATCGACCAGCCGCAGACCGCGATCGAGCAGCTGCGGCACCACCTTGGTGACGTCCGGACTCTTCTTGGCGAGCACCACCGCCTGCGCGCCGCTCGCGACGATGGCCTCGGCGGTATCAGGGGCGAGGACCAGGTCGGTCTCGCCGGCGAACGACGGCACCTCGTCCGCGAGCCGCTTGCCGTGCGCGCGGTCCGATCCGGCATGGACGATGCGGAATCGCGGATGTCCCAGCAGGATGCGGACGGCGATCTCGCCGGCGTAACCGGTGGCACCGAGGATGGCGACGGGAATGGGTTCCATGGCTGAACGCGATCATGCCCGGTGACCAGCGATTGGAAGGCGTGGCACCGCTGCGGAGGGTGGTTGCGAGGATGCCGGTTGCCGCAGCGCGGACGCCGGCACCCTCGGAACCATGACCGATCCGTCACCACCTCACCCACTGCTTCCGGTCGCGATCATCACCGGCGCGTCGTCCGGGATCGGCGAGGAGACCTGCCGATCACTCGCCGGCCGCTTCCGGACGGTGCTCGTCGCCCGACGGAATGATCGGCTCATCGCATTGCAGCAGTCGATCCGCGGACTCGGCGGCGAGGCCCTGGCCATTCCCGAGGACGTGACCTCGGTCGGCGCGGCGCAGCGCATCGTCGCAGAGGCGATCGCGCATTTCGGGGGATTCGACGCCGTGGTCAACAACGCCGGGATCTTCGAGGTGTGCGCGACCAGCGCGATCACGGCCGAGCACATCGAACGCCTGTGGCGTCTGAACGTGCTCGCGCCCATGCTGCTGACGCAGGCGGCCCTGCCGCACCTGATCGCGCGCAGATCCGGCACCATCGTCAACGTCTCGAGCGTCGCCGCCGAGGCGTCCTTTGCCGGCTGCGGAGTCTACAGCGCGACCAAGGCGGCGCTCGAAAGCTGGAGTCGGGTGCTGCGCGAAGAGCTGCGCGCGACGGGCGTGCGCGTCGGCGTGATCGCGCCGGGAGCGACGGCCACCGCGGCGTGGCCGAGCGG
>JACDEN010000449.1 GCA_013816415.1 Planctomycetota bacterium | reverse complement strand
CGCGCGGGGGACGTGCTCCAGCGGTAGCGTTCGCCACCGGGTCGTCGTCACGCGGGACGCGTGGTGCCAGCGCAGCTGTGTCAAACAAGTACAGTGCTCTGCCCATCGTCAGCGGCGCCTCAAACGATGCGCACAAGAGCTACGCATCAACCGAATCGACGTTTTTCAGGTCGGACTCGACTGGCGGGACCAGGCGATCCAGCGTATCCTTCCACAGAGCCACCTTCCCAATCCACAGCGCGATCACAGTGCGCTCGACCTGCGCGCGGAGGCTGTCCATGCTCACGATCCGCATTTTGCTGGCTGCAATGATCGCGTCCGCCGGCATGGCCAGCGAAACCGCAGTTGCGCAGCTCGGCGACGACCTGGTGCTGGCGGCGGGGGCGGGCGATTGCCAATCCCAGTTCAGCCTGGCGCAATGCTTCGAGACCGGAACGGACGAGCCGCAGGATTTCCTCAAGGCGGCGGCGTGGTATCGCCGTGCCGCTGATCAGGGTCATGCGGGCGCAGCGTTCTCGTTGGGCCTCTGCTACCAGTTCGGCAAAGGTGTCGAACGCGATTTCGTCACCGCGGTCGCCTGGTTCCGCGCGGCCGCTGCCGAAGGCCATGTGCTGGCGCAGTACAACCTCGCCGTGTGTTATGCCAATGGCGACGGCGTGGTGCAGGACGCCGCAGAGGCGTTCCGCTGGTACGCGCTGGCAGCGCGCCAAGGCGATGCCGAGGCGCAATACAGCCTCGGACATTACTACAAGACTGGCATCGGCGTGGACAAGAACCTGATGGAAGCCAGCTGGTGGTACCTGCAGGCCGCGCGCCAAGGCCACATCGACGCCACCTACAATCTCGCCGTCTGCTACGCCAAGGGAGAAGGCGTGCGGCAGGATTTCTCGCAGGCGATGGCGTGGTATCAGGAGGCGGCGGAACTCGGCGACGCCGATTCAGAGAACATGCTCGGCTTCTGCTTCGAAAGCGGACGCGGCACCGACCGTGATCCCGCACAGGCCGCGGTGTGGTACCGCCGCGCCGCCGACCAGGGACACTCGCGTGCGCAGTTCCGCCTCGGTCGCCTCTATGAGAACGGTATCGGCGTGGGCAAGGATCTGCGCCAGGCGAGCGATTGGTACCGCAAGGCGGCGGCGACCGAGCCTGAGGCGTTGCATGCGTTGGGCAGGCTGCCGGGAAAATAGAGAGAAGAGTCCGACGTCCGACGTCGACTGACAGCGCTGACGATGATCAACGGCGCTGCGGGATCCGCAGCGGTTTTTTCGACGGAGAGGGTCTTCCCGAACGCGCGGACGGTGCGGCTGCGGCGCGTCCTGGTGAAACGGCGGACGGGGCACGGCGCAGCGGCTGGGTCAGGCGCTCGACGTCCGCGAACAGATCGCCCTCCTGCGATGCGCGCGCGAGCACGGCATCCGCCTCGCGCACCAGGCCTCCCGCGTCGCCGCGCGTGACCGCGCGCTCGATCTCGGCCCAGGTCACCGGTGCCGACACGGTCGGACGCGGCTGCGCACGCAGCGAATAGACGCAGCAGGTGGTCTTCGAGCGGTCGTTCTGGCTCCAATCGATGAATACCTTCCCAGGACGCTCGGCCTTCGCCATCACGCTCGTCACCTGATCCGGGAAGCGGCGCTCCATCGCGAGCGCGACGGTGTGCGCGTAGTCCTTGGTGTCCTCGAAGCTGGGCGCGCCGCGGCCGCGCGGATTCAGCGGCACATGCACGTGCAGCCCCTTGCTTCCGGAGGTCTTCGCCACGCACGCGAGGCCATGGTCGGCGAGCAGGCGCCGCAGCTGCAGGCCGATGCGGCACGCATCCAAAAGCGCGGCGGGCGCGCCGGGATCGAGGTCGAACACCATCGACGTCGGGACATCGGGGTGCGCCGATCGGTACAGGTAGGTGTGGATCTCGAGGCAGGCGAGATTGGCCAGCCAGGCGAGCGTCGGGACGCCGTCGACGATGCAGAAGTCGATGCTCCCGCTCTTCACCGCGATGGTCGCGGTCTGAACCCAATCAGGCCGGTAGACCGGGCAGCGCTTCTCATAGAAGAACATGCCGCCGGAGCCGTTGGGGTAGCGCTTGAGGGTGATCGGCCGGTCCTCGAGATGCGGCAGCATCACCGATGCGATGCGCGTATAGTAGTCGATCACCTGCGCCTTGGTGAATCCCGCATCCAGGTACAGCACCTTGTCGAGGTTGGTGAGCGAGAGCTTCCTGCCCGCGATGGCGACCTCGACCGCGCGGCTCATCCGACTTTCCGTCCGTGTTTGTGGTCATGCCGGGGATGCGGCCGGGACGATCGCGTGCGCGCATGCTCGCTATGCGACCCGCCGTTCGCCTTGTCTGCGGATTTCTCGCCGCCCTTGCCGGATTTCACCTGGCCGAGGCTCGCCTCGAGCGCGGCCATCAGGTCGAGCACCTTGCCCTGGCGGTGCACCGGCTCCTCGGCGATGGTCTCGACCTTGCCTTCGGCCTTCTTCTCGAGAAAGGCGAGCACGCGCGTGCGGTACTCGTCCTCGTAGGCGGCGGGATCGAACGTCGCGGTCAGCGAATCGATGATCTGGCTCGCGACCTTCAGCTCACGGTCGCTCGGTTTCGCGGGTTTGGCCGGGCCGAAGGCATCGACCGGCACCACCTCGTCGTGGAAATGCATGGTCTCCAGGCACAGTCCTCCGTCGATCGGCCGGATCGCGGCGAGGATCTCCTTGTTGCGCATGACGAAGCGCGCGATCGCCACGCGGTCGGATGCGCGCATCGCCTCGTAGAGCAGCCAGTAGGCGCGGCCTGCGCGCTCGTCGGGAAGCACGTAGTAGGGCTGATCGTAATAGATCGGATCGATCTCGGAGAGCTCGACGAAGTCGACGATGTCGATGGCGCGGCTCTTTTCCGCGGCGAGCGCCTTGAGCTCCTGGTCGGTGACGACCACGTACTGCTCGGGCGCGATCTCGTAGCCTTTGACGATATCGTCGCGCGAGATCTCCTGGTCGGTCCCTTCGGGCACTAGCTTCTGGCGCACCCTGACCTTCTTCGATTCGCTCAATTGGTGGAAACGCAGCTGCTTGTCGCGTACCGCGGTCACCAGCTTCACCGGGATGTTCACCAGTCCGAAGCTGAGGGAACCGCTCCAGATCGATCGCGTGGCCATGGCATCACTCCTGCGAGGCGGGTAGGCAATCGCCCGTGACCGAGCGACCAGCATTGTAAACCGTGCCGCCGTACACAGACCCGAGCATCTTCCGAGCCTCGACACCCGCGCTCGAGCGGGCCCCCGAGTAGTCGCGCCGCTAGCAGGGTGTTGAAAAAACACACTGCGGGGGTTGAAGGGGGCACTCTGCCCCCTGGACAAAGAATGGAAGTTCATGAATTCCTGGGAAAATAGCGGCCGCAGGACGCCCCAGGGATTCATGAACGTCTAGCAGGCGGTTGATCTTCAACAGCCTGCTAGAGGCGCTATCGTGCGCAGACATGCCCTGGCTTGAATCGGCGCAGTCGTTCGGCGCCGCTGCCCTCGACCTCTTCCTGCCGTCGGTGTGTCCGGCGTGCCTGATCGCGGGCGGACCCGGGCTGTGCGATGCCTGCACC
>JACDEN010000448.1 GCA_013816415.1 Planctomycetota bacterium | reverse complement strand
GGCCGAGGTCGCGCGGCGGCGACCGGCCCTCGATGCCGAGATGGGCGAGCGCGAGACGCCAGAACGTCTCCACCTCGTGCGCGCCGCGCGCGCGCCGGAGCGCGGTGCCGAGCAGCAGCGAACGGCATTCGCCACGGTAGCCGGTGGCGCGGACCCCACCCAGGCGCATCACCAGCGCGCTGCCGAGGGAATTGGTGAACAGGATGCCGGAGCCGCACCCGCTGGCTGCCACCGCGCGCGCGCCGGCGCGGATCCCGGACGGCAGCTTCTCGACGCGGTCGCCCATGCCCGAGAGCAGATCGATCGCCCAGCCCTTGCCGAAGCAGTGGAGTTCACGGCCTGCGCTGCGCAGAGCCGCGAGCGCAGGCAGCGCCATGCACACGTCGCCGACCCAGTTGGGCAGACGGACCGCGAGCGCGCGCTGCGCAGGGTCGAGGGGTTGGTCGGATGCCGTCACGCGA
The DNA here is from genome assembly GCA_013816415.1 of Planctomycetota bacterium. GTDB lineage: Bacteria > Planctomycetota > UBA11346 > UBA11346 > UBA11346 > JACCZE01. Next base: position 3,120 of record JACDEN010000448.1, on the reverse strand, counting down.
CGGCGAGGATGGCCGAAAGTTCCTCCAAGGGAATCCCCACCAGCGGATCGACGCGCAGCCAGCGCGCGCCGGCAGCCACGCACATCACTCCGTCCTCGCGTTCGCTGTCGCCAAGATGGAGGACATCCGCGGGCACGACCCCGAGCCGGCGGCAGGCCTCGATGAGCACGGCGGGATCGGGCTTGGCGCGCCCAACCGCGGTGCTCGCCACCACCGCATCGAACGGGCCGAGTCCGATGCCGGCGAGCAGCGGCTCCAACCGGCAGTCGAAATTGCTGACCACCGCGGTCGGCAGCCCGTGCGCACGCGCGAGGTCGACCGCGGCGTGCGCGCCCGGGACCAGGCGCCAGCGCGTGGCGGACGCGAAGGCGTCATAGAGATCGCACACCGTCTCATAGGGCAGCGGCTCGCCGAAAGTCCCGGAGATGACCTCGGCCCAGAAGGTCAGCGCGTCGGAGTCATCCGCGCCATAGGGCACTCTCCAGCGGCGCTGCGCGGCGGCGAACGCCGGACGGAACCGCGATTCGAGTTCACAGGCGTCGCGCACGATGCCGTGGCGCGCGGCGACCTCGGCATAGACCGCGCCCACACCCGGGTGCGGGACGAACAGCGTCCCCGCCGCGTCGAAGCTGACCGCGCGGATCGCGCATCCCTGCCGCAGGTCGGGCATCGACCCGCCGATCACAATCCGAGCACGTTCGCCATGGTGTAGCGTCCGGGCGTCGCTCGGCCGATGTACGCCGCTGCGCGCAGCGCCCCCTGCGCGAAGATGTCGCGGCTGTGCGCGACGTGGCCGATCATGATGCGCTCGCCGTTGCCGACGAAGTAGGCGGTGTGGTCGCCGACGACGTCGCCCATGCGCAGCGCGTGCACGCCGATCTCGCCCTTCCTGCGCGCGCCGACCTGGCCGTCGCGTCCATGGACCAGATCGGAGCGCGTGCGTCCGGTGGCGGCGCAGATCGCGTCGGTGATGCCGAGCGCGGTGCCCGACGGCGCATCCTTCTTCTGGTTGTGGTGCGCCTCGACCACCTCGATGTCGTAGTCCGCGCCCAGGGTCTTGGCCATGCGCGCGGCGATCTGGAAGACCACGTTCACCCCGACCGACATGTTCGGCGCGGCGAGCACCGCAACCCGCTTGGCGGCGGCTTCGAGCGCCTGATCGAGCGCGGCCGGCTCGATGCCGGTGGTGCCGCTGACCACGCTCATGCCATTGGCGGCGCAATGCTGGCAGAGCACCGCGAAGCACCCGGGATGACTGAAGTCGACGACCACTGCGCCTTTTTCCACCGGCAGCGCCGCGAGCAGCGGCGCATCGCTCGCCACCCCGAGATCGCGCAGCCTGCCCGCCTGGCGATCGACGCCGGCGACGATGCGGAAGGTCGGATCCGCCAGGGCGAGCGAGAGGATGCGCGCACCCATGCGGCCCGCGGCGCCGTGGACGATCAGGGGGATGGTCATGGGGCGGGATGATAGGGAGCGAGGTGGGAAGGGAAATGTCCTCCGCCCCGTATTGGGTACTGGGTACTGGGTTCTGGGTTCTGGGTTCTGGGTTCTCCGTCCATCGAAGCATCCGGCCGTTGCCGTCCAACCGAGAACGCCGTACTCAGAACCTAGCACGGCTGTTCTCGTTTTTCCCGCTACCTATTCCCTATATCCCCCCATCCTGCCGCGCCATGACATGGATCCCCTGGGTCACCTCGGCCGCCATCGGCGCGTTCATCGGTTGGGCCACCAACCTGATCGCCATCAAGATGCTGTTCCATCCCCGGCGCCGGATCTGCGGATTGCAGGGACTGCTGCCGCGGCGTCAGCACGAACTCGCGCGCGACGTCGGACAGATCATCGCCACCGAGCTGGTGCTGGTCGACGATCTGCTGGTCGGCCTCGACCGCGTCGATCTGGAACCGCACCTCGGCGCGCTGCTCGACAAGGCGATCGCGTCGAAGATGGGCGACCTGAAGAAGCTGCCGCTGGTCGGCGCGCTGATCTCGGACGATCTGGTACGCGGCCTGCGCAACTCGATGCTTCGCGAGATGGTCCTGGCGCAGCCGGCGATCCTCGCGGAGATCAGGACCCTGGCCAAGGACTCGATCGACATCAGCGACATCGCGGCGACCAAGCTCGCGTCCTTCGATCTCGACCGCCTCGAAGCGATCGTCAACCAGGTCGCGCGAAACGAATTCCGCGCCATCGAATGGTACGGCGGAGTGCTGGGAGCCGTGATCGGGCTGGCGCAGCCGGCGATCGCGCTGTTGACGCGCTGACCGCGCCATCACCTCCGCGTCACCCTCCGTGGTCGTCGCAGCGCGCCGCGCCGATGACCGTTCCAGAGGCGTCCTGCACCACGGCGATGACCGAGGACTTCGCGCGTACGGTGCCGTCGGGAATCGACAGGTCGACGTCCATGAGCTTCTGGAATGATGATGGCAGGATGACCGTCTTGTAGGAACGGACCACCGCGTCATGCGTGGTCCCGTCGCTCTCGACGCCGTCCTCGACCAGCGCGAGCGTGACCAGCGCGCCCGGCGGAGCCGCGGGAACTGAGATGCCCACCCACATCACTCCGCCCCACCATCCGCATTTCACCAGCGGCGCGACCTTCGGCGGAGCGGCGAGCGCGGCGGCCACCGCGGCATCGAGCGCCTGATCCGTGGCCACCACGCCGTTGACCAGCAGCGCCGGCGGCGCGCCGCGATCCGCATCGTGTCCCCGCGGAGTGATGGTGCCGCGCCGGGCCGCGTAGGTGTCGCGTGCAGGGTCGCCCGAGGGGATACGGAAGACCAGGACGACGCTTCCCGGCGCCTGCGCAGCGGCGATGCGCGCGGCCGCGGCTGCGGCGACCTGTCCTGCCGGCGAACCGTCGGTGAAGGCTTCGACCACCGCCAGGCCGGTCGCCTCGGTAGCAGCGAGTGGCGCGGCGACGGCGATCAGCGCAGCGGCCGTCCACAGGATCCAGGCAGCGGGACGGCATGGCATCAGACGGTTCCTTGGCGGGTGTCGACGACGGGACGTGAAGGACTGGGCGGACGGCGGACCGACGGATCGCCGAGCTGGCCGCAGGCGGCCATCACCGCATCGCCCAGGGTGGCGCGGACGCGCACCGGCACCGCGGGCGACAGC
>JACDEN010000447.1 GCA_013816415.1 Planctomycetota bacterium | reverse complement strand
GACTTCTCCGAGCCCACGATGATGCACTGACCGTTCGGCAGGATGATATGTGCTCGGTTGTGGGCTGATGCCGCCGGTGCGAAGGCGAGCATGATCACCATGCCTGCTGCGGTTGCCAGGAGAGAGATTCGTCGCTTCATGGGGTCCTCCCTGTCGTTGCCTGCTGTCTCTGCGGAGCGTCTGCGTCCGCTTCGCCGAACGTACGTCGACGTCGATCTCGTGCCAACCGTGCCTGCCTGCGTCTGCTGGGGGATGCTGGCACCCCGGCCGCCGCCCGGTGCCGCGGGAGGAGTCAGTCCGGCTCGCGCGCGCAGAACCGTCGAACGACATCGGGAAACACATCGATGTCGATGGGCTTGACGATATAACCAGCAAAGCCCGCCTCGGATAACCAGTCGTCGCCGGCATCGAGCACCAGGGCAGTCACCGCCAGGACCGGGATGCGCGCCGTCCGCGGCTCGGCCCGGAGCATCCGCACTGCCTCGGTGCCGTCCAGATCGGGAAGGCGCAGGTCCATCAGGATGACGTCCGGGAGATGCTCGGCCGCGAGCGCGATCCCCTCCGCGGCGGTCACGGCGTCGAGCGTTCGAAACCGCGCCTGGCGGAGCACATCGCCGGCGAGCTTCCGGTTCCTGTCGTTGTCGTCCACGATCAGGACGAGCGGGTGGTCGGATAACACCGGCGTATTCTCCGCCCATGCCGATCCGGATCGTGCTCGCCGAGGACCATTACCTCGTACGTGAAGGCGTCCGGCGCTTGCTCGAGGCGCAGCCCGGCCTTGACGTGGTCGCAGTCTGCGGGGACCTCGACTCTCTGCTCGAGGCCGTCGAGCGCGAAGGGCCCGACGTGGTGGTCACCGACATCCGGATGCCGCCCGGCCACTCGGACGAGGGGATCCAGGCCGCCAGACGATTACGGGAGACGAACCCCGGTCTGGGGGTGGTCGTCCTCAGCCAGTACGCGAACCCGAGCTACGCACTCGCGCTGCTGGACACCGGCAGCGCCGGGCGCGCCTACGTGCTGAAGGAGCGCGTGCATGACCTCGACCACCTGGTCGCTGCCATTCGCGCTGTCTCCGAAGGAGGCTCGCTGATCGACCCGAAGGTGGTGGAAGGGTTGGTGGCGGATCGGGCGCGCACGGCGACGTCGCCGCTCAGCCAGCTGACCGCCCGGGAACGCGACGTGCTGCAGAAGATGGCGGAGGGTAAGAACAACGCGTCGATCGGCGAGGACCTTGTCGTGACCGAGCGGTCTGTCGAGAAGGCGATCAACTCGATCTTCATGAAGCTTGGGCTGACGTGGGAGCCAGCGGTCCACAAGCGCGTCAAGGCGGTCATCCTGTACCTGGCCGAGAGCGATCTGGGTCATCGCGACAGCGGCAGCCAGCCATGAATACGTGAACCGCCCTCATGCATGTCGTCGACGCTGACATGGCCATCGAGCGCCTCGATGCGATCGCGCAGGTGGTCGAGGCGTCCTGCAGGGTGGTGCCCGACGACCACGACCTCGAAGGTCAATGCACCATCCGCGTCAAGCACGCTGACCGTTGCCTGGGACCCGGGTGAGGCGGATGACAGCGCCTCGACCCAGGACCAGTAGACAGCAGCACTGATCTCGGGTGGGTGCCCACCCGCCTGAACGTCGACTACGGCGGTGACGCCGGCGCCCACCGCCGCGGACCTCAGGGCGCTAGCGAGCCCGCGCGCTTCAAGCAGCGGCGGATAGACCCCCTGCGCGAGCTGCGCCGTTTCGTCCAGCGCCTCAAGCACGTTGGCCGCCATCTCGTCGAGCAGCGATCTCGCGGCGGCCGGATCACCGTCTACCAGCTCGGCCAGGCGTCGCAGATCGACGGCGAGTGCGACGAGGTATTGCTGGACGCCATCGTGAAGGGCGCGCTCGATCGCGCGCCGATCGGCGTCGGCGGCCTCGGCCAGACGCTTCCGCGACCTACGAAGCTCCGCCATCTCACCCTGCAGTCGGTCGACAACCTCACCCAGCCGCTCGCCAGAGCCATCGTTGGACACCGCTCCACCTCTCACGGGAGTCGTCGGTCAATGCGCCAATCGCGCCAAGTCGCGCGGGTCGGTTTTCAAGAGCAGCTTTCCATGATCCCAGCTTTTGCCGATAACGCTCCCTAACACCAATATTGACCCCACCACTTATTTGGTGTTAGGGTCTATCATTATGAAAACCAAGCGGCCATACGTGATGCGTGTCCGGGCAGAGCAGGCGGATGGTACACGGCAGCGCATCCTTGAGGCGGCCGTCGCGGAGGTCTGGAGACACCGGCTGCCGGACGTGCGGCTGGAGAGCATCGCCACCCGCGCTGAGGTCACGGTGCAGACCGTGCTCCGTGTCTTCGACACGAAGTCTCACCTGCTCGAGCTGGCCATGGAGGCGTTGCGGGATCAGGTCCGCCGCCAGCGTGAAACCGCGGAGCCAGGAGACGTCGAGGGCACAATACGCGGCCTTTACAACCACTACGAGGAAATGGGGGACTTTGTGGTCCGCAACCTCGCCGACGAAGAGAGCTTGTCGGAGCTCCGCGAGCGTCTGGACTGGGGCCGCCGTGCCCATCGTCGGTCAATGCAGCGCCAGTTTGCGCCGCAGCTAGCGGAGGTCGTCGGGGGAGATCGAAAGCGGGCGCTCGACGGCGTGGTGGCGGCGTGCGATGTGTACACATGGAAGCTCTTGCGGCGCGATATGGGACGCAGCAGAGAGGAAGCCGAGGCCTGCGTGCGGCATATGGTGACCGGAATTCTTGGAGGAATCATGAGATGACACGTTTCGCGTTCGTGACCTGGGACGGAGGCGGCAACCTCCCGCCGGCAGTAGGTATTGCCCAGGAACTGGCCGCGCGGGGGAACTCCATCCGCTTCCTGGGTTACGAGGTCCAGCGCGCAGCCATCGAGGCGCGGGGGTTCGATTTCAGTGTCCTGCATAGGAGCGGCAGCTTTGACGCGTACGGCCCCATGCCGCCAGAGCAACGCCTGGCGGCTCTGATTCGTAACGTGTGGGCCTGCCCCGAGCACCTCCAGGATATTCCCGATGCCCTGGCCGAGCACCCAGCCGACCTCTTGGTGGTGGATTTCGTGATGAACGGCGCGCTGGCCTTCGCCAGTCAGGCTGCGATGCCGGTTGCCGTGCTAGCGCACTCCGGGATCGGCGCCCTGGTGCCCCCACCCGAATCGCCGATGGGAGCTGCACGCCTTACCGCCACCAACGAGCTTCGCACGGCGGCGGGCCTGCCCCGCGTCAATCGCCTGAACCAGGGCTGGGACAACCTGTTGACGCTGGTCACCACGATTCCTGAGTTGGATCCGGCGGCGGCCACCGCCGCGGAGACGGTCCGCTACGTTGGGCCGATCCGCGAGCGTCATCCCCAGTCATCATGGGACTCGCCGTGGCCTCCGGACGACGATCGCCCGCTGGTCCTGGTGAGCTTCAGCACCACGAGGCTCTGGGACAAGCGAAGCCGCATCGAAAACAGCCTCGAAGCCCTCGCCAGCGAGCAGGTGCGGGTCCTGCTCGCAACCGGCGAGCCGCCGTACACCGGTCCGCTTCCGCCCAACGCCGTCGCCCAGCAG
>JACDEN010000446.1 GCA_013816415.1 Planctomycetota bacterium | reverse complement strand
CTGTAGTTCGGGGTTCCCGCCACCTCGGGATGCGCGAGCGTGCCGGTGCCGACCATGTAGGCGCAGTGCTTCTGCAGGGGAGCGCTCAGCGTGGTGTTCTCCGGGCGCGGCGTCAGCCCGAGCTTGAGACGCTCGTCGTTGATGCCCTTGAGCACGGCCAGCGTTTCCGGAACCATCGTCGCCAGCATCCGGCCGCTGATCTTCGGCTGTTCGCCGAGCGGGCCGAAGGAGAGGCCGGTGACGTCCAGCGAGCCCACGCACCAGCGCTCGTCGCCCGCCGGCAGCGGAAACGCATACTCGCTCGCACCGAGGACGATCGCATCCACGCCGGGTTGGTTGAACGCGCCGTCGCCATCGACATCGATGACCGTGACGTGTTCGTCGCCGATCTGTCCCGACAGGCGGGTGATCGTGCGATAGGCCCACGAGCCGTCGGAGGCGCGCGACAGGAATACGTCGATCTTGGCGCGGTGCTTGTCCTCGGACTTCCCGAGCGTCACCGTCAGCGGGCCCGGCCGCGCCGGCGCGAACTTCCCGTCGCCGGCGAGCTCGAGCTCGAGCTGCCCCTTGTCGGTCGTCCGCGCCGGAAAGCGCTGACCGCCCAGGACCAGCGCATCGGCGACCGCATGCTCGATCGGTCGATCACCCTGCACCCGGTACGCGATGGTCGCGCGCTCCGCCTTCAACCCGAATGCGATCGGACGATCGTCATTGACGGGCGTGCTCGCCACCGCAGCGGAGGCTGCAGTGGAGATCGACAGACAGGCGACGATCAGCAACGCGCGATGGAGTGCTCTCATGGTGGGAACCGTGGGAGGACCGGAGATGATTCAAGCGAGGATTTCCGGCCGACGCTTGCGACACCATCGCCGTCGCCGTATCGCCTTGCCACTACCGCCACTTGCCTGCGCTCCGTTCACCGCATGGTGCGCGCCCATGCGACTCCTCACCCTGCTCGTGCTGTCCGTTCCCGTCATGCCGCTGACCGCGGCCCAACTGGTGAGCGTCGGCACGCCAGTCGTCTTTCCAGAAGCGGACTGCGTCCTGCACGGCGTCAGCGACGACGCCCGCTACGTGCTGTTCGAGAGCGATTCGCGGAAGCTCACGCCCTCGCTGATCTTCCCGCCGGAGTACGGCGTCTACCTGCGCGACACGCTGTCACTGACCACGCGCCTGGTGGCGCCGTTGTACCGCGACGATGCCCTCCCCGGCGGACAGTCGGCGCTGAGCGGAAACGGCCGCTTCGTCTCTTTCGTCTCCAATCCGTATCCGATCAGCGATGATTATCAGGTCTCGATCGCCGACACCGTTGCCGGCGGCGGCGCGTGGGTCAGCACCGATTCGTTCGGCACGCTCGGCGATGCCGCGTCGATGAACCCATCCGTCAATGGGGATGGCCGCTACGTCGCGTTCGAATCGCTCGCCGACAACCTCACCAGCGACGTCGGCGCCGACATCCTGGTCAGCGACATCTTCCTGAAGGATCGCAGCACCGGCGCCACCGACTGCATGAGCCTGACGCCGACCGGGGTCACCGATACCGGTGACAGCACACTCCCGATGATCTCGCGCAATGGCCGCCGGGTGGCGTTCTTTTCGACCTCGAAGCAGCTGGTGCCGGGGACCCCCAGCGATTTCATCGCCGGGATCTTCGTCCACGACCGCATCGCCGGGACCACGGTGCGCGCCGATGTCTCGACCGGCGGAACGCCAGGAAACCGGCCGCCGCGCGGCATCAACCGTCCGGCGGTCAGCGCCGATGGCCGCTTCGTCGCCTTCGCCTCCTTCGCTGACAACCTGGTGGCTGGCGACACCAACAGCACCACCGACGTGTTCGTCCGCGATCTCACCCTCGGCACCACGGTGCGCGCCAGCCTCGCGAACGACGGCAGCCAGGCCAATGGCCTCAGCTTCAATCCCACCATCAGCAGCGATGGGCGCTACCTGTGCTTCCGTTCGGAGGCCACCAACCTCGTCGCCGGCGATACCAACGGCAAGCTCGACGTCTTCGTACGCGATCTGGTGAAGGGGACGACCATCCGCGTGCACTACGGACTCTTCGGCGTCCAGGCCAACGGCGATGCGGTGATCTCGGCGCAGATCTGCGGAGACGGCTTCGCGGTCGCGTACACCTCCGACGCCACCAATCTCATCGGAAGCTACGACCACCGCGGCGTCTACCTCGCTGCCAACGATCCGCGCGTCTCGTCGCCTCCGGGCGCGATGGCTGCGCGGCTGTACATCCAGATTCTCATCCACTATGTCCGCGATCAGCTGGTCCGGGTCCGGCTGCCCCGCGCCAACGGCTAGGTGATCGGCGATCGGAGACGGCCATCGGCGGTTTGCGGTAGTCGCCGCCGCTCGTGCGTCCTACGATCCCGGCCATCATGAAGATCCTCGTCACCGGTGCCGCCGGCTTCATCGGCTTCCACACCGCGCAGAAGCTGCTCGCCCGCGGCGACCAGGTCATCGGCCTCGATATCGTCAACGCCTACTACGATCCGACGCTGAAGCGCGATCGCCTGGCGCTGCTGGCCAAGCACACGCGCTTCTCATTTCTCGAGATCGATCTCGCCGACCGCGCCCGCATGGCCGACGTCTTCGCGCAGGGCGGCTTCGACCGCGTCATCAACCTCGCGGCTCAGGCCGGAGTTCGCTACAGCATCGAGAACCCGCACGCCTACGTCGACAGCAACCTCATCGGATTCATGAACGTACTCGAGGGCTGCCGCCATAACGGAGTGAAGCATCTGGTCTACGCCAGCTCGAGCTCGGTCTACGGCCTCAACACCACCATGCCGTTCAGCGTCCGGCACAACGTCGACCACCCGATCAGCCTCTACGCCGCCTCGAAGAAGGCGAATGAGCTGATGGCGCATACCTACAGCCATCTCTATCGGCTGCCGACCACCGGCCTGCGCTTCTTCACCGTCTACGGTCCATGGGGCCGCCCCGACATGGCCCTGTTCCTGTTCACCAAGGCGATCCTCGCCGGCAAGCCGATCGACGTCTTCAACGAGGGGAAGATGCGCCGCGATTTCACCTACATCGACGACATCGTCGAGGGCGTGGTGCGCGTGTGCGACCAGGTCGCCGCGCCGAATCCAGCGTGGAACGGCGCGAAGCCCGATCCGTCGTCGAGCCCCGCCCCCTACCGCCTCTACAACATCGGCAACAACAGCCCGGTCGAACTGCGCGACTTCATCGCCGCGATCGAGTCCGCGCTGGGAGAGAAGGCCGAGCTGAATCTGCTGCCGATGCAGCCAGGCGATGTCGCGGCCACTGCCGCCGATGTCGAAGATCTCAGCGCCGCCGTCGGATTCCGCCCGTCGACGCCGGTCGCCGACGGCATCAAGCGCTTCGTCGCCTGGTACCGCGAGTATTACCGCGCCTGAGCAGTCGAGGAGGATCGCGATGCCGAATGACCAGACATCCGACGCGAAGGCGCTGCGCGCCTTCGCCCTCGCCTTTCCCGGCGCCTACGAGGATTTCCCGTGGGGTGAGCGGGTGGTGAAGGTCGCGAAGAAGGTGTTCGTCTTCCTCGGCCGAGGCCATGGCGACAACACGTCGACGACTCCAGCCAAGAC
>JACDEN010000047.1 GCA_013816415.1 Planctomycetota bacterium | reverse complement strand
GCGCACGACGGTGTGCTTGCCGGCGGCGTCGACAGTGGCATCGATGCGGATTCCCTGGTTGCGCTATCGCGCTCCGGGCGAGCGAAGAGCGAGCACGCGCCCGCGGGATTGGTCGCGGGCGAGGGCGCAGCCGTCGTGCTGATCGGACGCGGCGGAGGAGGACTCGCGGAGATCCGGCAGGTGGCGGATGATGCGCCCGATCTCACGTCGGCGATCGCATCGCTGATGTCAGATGGAGCGCGACCGACGATCGGCCACGTCTATTCATCGATGAACGGCGAGCGCCGCTGGGCGATCGAGTGGGCAACCGCCGCGACGCGCCACCGCGATATCTTCACCGTGGATCCGCGCCTCGACCATCCGGCGCAGGCGTATGGGGATCTCGGAGCCGCCAGCGGTCCGGCGCTGGTGGCTCTGGCCGCGCTCGACCGCCGCCGTGGGACCTCGCTGGTTTATGCTTCAGGCGATGACGGCCTCCACGCCGCGGCGCTCCTCACGATAATCGGAGACTGAGATGGCGCGCAGCGTCTTCGCCAACGGCCGCGCCATCGTGCATAAAGGCAGCGGCACCGTCAGCATCGCCTTTCCGGACGTCTGCAAGACCACTCCGTTCATGGTCCCGGTGCCGTATCCGAACATCGGAAAGTCGTCGGACACCGCCGGCGGACCGACCTCGGTGACCGTCGATGGGAAGATGCCGATGGTGAAGGGCGCGCGCTACGCCTGTTCGACCGGCGACGAGGCCGGAGCGGGAGGCGGCGTGCTCTCGCAGTCGACGCGCGGCGCCTGCGCGTTCCTCCTCTATTCGTTCGACGTGACCTTCGAAGGACGCGGTGCCTGCCGCGTCGGCGACCCGATGTTCCACAATAAGAAGAACGCGCTCGGCTGAGCGCGACGGAGCCCGCATGGATCCCCTCCTCGCCGTCCTCTCGCAACCGCTGGCGTCCGGCCGCGTCGTCGGCATCGCGGATGACGGCTTGCTCGCGATCCGCAGGGCCGACGACGACCAGGAATCCTGGTGCGACCGCCTCGACGGCGGACCGGCCTACGAGGTCGGCGACGAGGTGGTGCTGTGCGCGCCAGCCGGGCGCGAGCGCAGCGTGGTCATCGGCCGGATCGGGACGACCTCGGCACCGGCGCAGCCAGGCGACGCTCCGAACACCCTGGTCATCGACGCGCGCGAACAGCTGACGCTGCGCTGTGGCGGCGGCTCGATCATCATCCGCGCCGACGGCCGCATCGTCATCGCCGGCACGGATCTGGTGTCGCACGCCAAGCGCCTCAACCGCATCAGGGGCGGTTCGGTGGCGATCAACTGATGGCCACGCCGCGGTGCATCCCCGACATCATCGCCGAGCACCTCGACGAGTTGCCGTTCGATTGCGGGCGCCGCGCGTCGATCCGCTGCTCACGCGTCCATGTGCTGGCGGATCTCGAGCGCCTCGACGAGCGGATTGCCGGCCGGCTCGATGGTCTCGCGCTCGGTGGTACGGATGCGCTCGATGGCGCGCTGTCGCTCCTCGAAGGGAGCGATCCCGAACATCGCATGGCTGGCGCGTTGATCGCCGCGATGCTGGACACGTCTGCGGCATGGAACGCCGTGCGTGCCGCAGCCGATATCGATCCCGCCACGCTATCGGAATCCCTGACCCTGATCGGCGTCATGCCTCCGGAACGCCTGGTGGCCGATTGGACGGCCGGCGATGCCGGATTGCGCCTGATCCCATTGGAACTCGCCATCAGGCGCCGAGGGGTGGTTTCGATGCCGCCGGACCTCCTCGCCCACCAGGATCCCGCGATACGCGCACGGGCGTGGAGATCAGCATCGTCGGGCGACCTGGGTGCCGGCATCCCATCGAGCTCCGCGCCTCAGGCAGTGCGTACCGCCGCGCTGAGCTCTGCTGCCTGGAACGGGTGGCAGGGACTATTGGAGCATTGCCGTCGATCATGTCGCGGCGGAAGCGTCGATCGCATTCCCGAGATGCTGATGCTCTCGGCGCTCGCGGAACCTGGCGACGACGATCTGCTGTGGTCCAGTTGCGCCGATGCCACGCTCGGCCGCCATCGGTTCGAACTGGCGGCGCGCTGGGGCCGCCCGCTGGTGGCACCGCTGCTGATCGACGCCATGACCTCCATCGACCGCGACGGCGCGATCGCCGCAGGCGAGGCCTTCACCCACCTCTTCGGGATCGACCTGCCGGCCGATTCGGCTCCGGGGGATGGGCAGCCCGTGTCCAGCGGCGACGGGGACGTCGACGGGCCGGCGTCTCGCCCGGACGCCGATCGGGCACGCTCGCACTGGGAGCACGTGAGGCCTCGCCTCGAACGCGTTCCCAGGATCATCCGGGGACTGGACGCCGCCACGATAGCCTTCGAGGACCTCGACATGGAGAGCCGAGACGACGCCTTGGTGCGATCGGTGCGCGCCGGGACCGGATCCGACCGCTGGGAGGTGATGCGGTTGCGGGCATCGCTCTGCCGTCAGCGCCACAGCACCCCAGCGAACGCCAGCCACGCGTGATCATCTTCACACACGTCCTCGCGCGGCACACCAACCCCCCGTGGAGGCTGAAGGCTGTCGACCGTTGCTCGAGGGACGGTCAGGCATCGGCCTGCCACCACGATCGCGAGGATGCCATGGACCGGGACCAGCAGATCAGCGACCGGATGGGCGTGTTGGGCAGCGAGCCGACCGCCGAGGTGGACCATCTGGTCCTAGGAATGTCCGAACGCGCGCTGTCGGAGTCGCTCGGTCCGCTGACGATGACCATGGCCGCACCTCTTCGCTCGCGATTCCCATGATCATCGTCCCGATCCTCTTCATCGTCGTCGGCGTGCTGGTCAGTCTGGTCCTGGCGCCCGTGGTATTCGCAACCATGCGCGCGAAAGCCACGTGGTCGCGCACGATGGCACGGGTCGAATCCACCGACGACCTCGGTGATGATGGTCATGTACCGCACTACACCTTCACGGTCGCAGGAGCGGTCTATTCGGGACGCGGTTCCATCAGCGCGACGTCCTACAAGCGCACGATCGGAACGGACATCCCCATCGTGTACGACCCGAGCGATCCGCGGAAGAACGACGTCTCCAGCTCGTTCTGGAGACATGGCTGGTTAGCGATCCTCGCCCTCGGCCTCATATTCGTCGCGATGGGGATCTGCGGGCTGTATTACCCGAACGGGATCGTCGTCTTCGGCAACCCGTGACGTCCTGGGTGTCTGCGGCCGGCCTGCCCCGCCGATTCGCTGACGATCGACCGCCAGGCGGGAATCGCCTCGCCCGTTAAATGAAGCCCTCGCGTCGTCTCCATCACCACCCTGAGGTGGATCGACGAGTCGACCCGCTTACAAACGCCGCCGCACCCATCCATCCGTTGTCCCCTGAGTGGAAATCCGATGCGCATACCCCTCCTGCTGTCCTGCCTGATGCTCCTGACCGTCACCGCCCTCGCCGAGGACGACCACCCCCTCTCCCAACTCCAGGAGCTGATCGACGGCGCGAACGACGACTCGATCATCACGGTGACGCGCGGGCGCTATGTCGGACCGACGTCGCTGCTCATCACCCAGCGCGCCAAGCTCACCCTCGATTGCGAGATCGGTACCGAGATCCTGGTCGATGACGTCAATCAGCATGTGGTCGCGATCTCGGCATCGAGCGCCATCACCATCGACGGCGCGCTGCTGCGCCATGTGAAACCGCTGACTGAATACCAATGCCACGGCAATGTCGTCAACGTGGAAGGGTGCACCGGGGTCACCATCTCGAACTGCGACATCAATGGCTGCGGCGCGATCGGCGTGAGCGTCGAAGGATGCACCGGAGTAGCGATCGTGGATTCGTTCGTCCACGAGAACACCTTCAACGCCTTCTACCTGCGCTCGAGCAGCGACATCGACATCCTGCGCGATATGATCACCGACAACGCCAACATCATGCAGGCCTACCAGGTCGAGAACCTGAAGCTCTCCGACAACGAGATGAGCCGCAACGGCGGATATTGGGAGACGAAGGACGCGCAGCCGGGCATCAAGAAGTCGGCCCAGAAGCCGCGCCACCGGCCCCAAAAGGACGCGCCGCTGCCGGATCAGAGCGAGGAGAAGCCGTGATTCACCGAGAGCGATGACGCGCCGCGTCAGCTCACCGCCGCCGTCGGTGCCTGCACGATCGGGGCGGCCTCACCCCAACGTCCACAGCCGCAGGCGTTCACCCAGCTGCTCGAGCCTGCTCGCGTCCTTGGCGATGTTCGGGAAGTCCCGCACGATACTCTCGAGCGTCGGAACCGATCCCCAGGACGTAATGGTGTAGAATTCCTTGGGCCGCTTGGCATCGACGCCGAGGGCGGCGGCGCGGCCCGCGTAGCGATCCCGCAGGATGCCTTCCCATTCGGGCAGCGATGTCGGCGCCGCCATCACCGCTGGCGAGGCCACCCAGGGCAGCCACTCGACGATCTGGCTCTGGTGGCAGTACGCCATCTCCGCCACCCGCGGGAACACGTCGTGGATGTCGATCGACAGGTCCAGCGAATTTGAGGTCTTCATGTATCCGTCGAAGACGTTGATGATGACCGGCACCTTGCACAGCGCTGATGTCGTTTCATCCGCGGGGTATTCCGGCGTGAACGCGTGCGGCACGTTGATCATGTACGCGACCTTGCGCACCGCTTCGCCGACCGTGACGTGGTCGACATGGATGCCGGCGAGAGCGTCGGTGATCACCGGCGGACAGAAGAGATAGTCGGGCTCGAATTCGCGGATCTCCTTCCAGATGGCGGCGAGCAGCTCGATGGTGACGCCGAGGCACGCTTCGCGCGGGATGGTGCCGTCGCATAGGCGCAGCGGTTTGAATTCATAGCCGCCGATGCGCGCAGATTCTTCCTGCTCGCGCAGCCGCATCAGGCCGGTCTCGTCGCGGGTGCGGAACTGGTGGCCGGCCTTGCCGTCGGTGCAGATGATCACGCGGCCGCGGAATTCCTTGCCGAGCTTGCGCTTCCACAGCTCGAAGAGTCCGGCGGCGGTGAATTCGTAGTCGTCGAAATGGGCGTGCAGGAAGAGGGCTTTCATGGCTGGGAAGGCTAGCGGCCGGTGGCAAAACAACAGCACGCCGCCATTTGGCGCGGAGTCGGCCCTGACGGCTCTGAGCGGTTCGTTGAGCCGTCGGCGATCCCGTCGCGCAGGCCGATGATCTCGCGCTCGTGCAAACGCCGGTGGACCGTCAGCCTTCCGAGGCGTCGAGCCGGCCGCGCAGATCGCTCAGCTGGCGTTCACAGGCGAAGCGCTCGGCCGTGAGCGCTGCCAGCTTCGACATGTCGCCGGCGCGCGTCGCCTCGGATATCTCGCGCGACAGGCGCAGCAGCTGGGCCTTGGTGTGGATGACGCGCAGGCGCGACACATGCTGGACCAGGCTGGTCCGAGCGTCGCCGATGTCGATGCGCAGCGACGACAGTTCACCATTGACCCAGCGGAACACCGACGCGCGGACGGTCGGATGGCTCTCGACCTCGGCCATGGCCAGCAGGCCGGTCACGTCGGTGCCCTCGGCGAGCAGCACCGCAGCGATCGCCGACCACGGGCCCGGGAAATGGCTGGGCTCCAGCTGGAGATCGTCGGCCGCGAACGAACGCAGTTCGGGATGACGGGTGAGGACATGCATGATCGCCTCGCGATCGTCGTCGAGCTCGGCCACCTCCTCGGCAGCCGCGGCGCCCGCCGCGCCCGCCTCGGCGGCCTGGGCGGGCGGCCGGACTCCGGCGAGCCGCGCCTCGAGCACTGAGCGTTCGAGCGCGAAGTAGTCGGCCACGTCACGCAGATGCAGACCGCGCAGCGCGGCGTCGGGCATCGGCCGCAGCGCCGCGAGGATGTCGTCGGCGACCGCCAGCCGACGGCGATGGTCGAGTTCGTACGGCCGCGGCGCCATCGCCCGCAGCAGGTGGTCGAGGTCGCCGCGGCTGTCCGCGATGACGCGCTCGAAGACCGCTGCCCCATCGCTGGTCCCCTCGACCAGCAGTTCGGCCGGATCGAGCTCGTCGGGCAGGACCGCGACGCGCACGGGCACTCCGACCGACAGGCAGGTCCGCACGGCCTTCAGGCTGTTCGCCTGGCCCGCGCGGTCGCCGTCGAGCAGCAGCACCACGCGGCCCTCCGCTCCGACGAGATTGCCGAGCTGCTTCGCGTGGTCGGCCGTGAGCGCGGTCCCGAGCACCGCCACGCATTCATGGTAGCCGGCCTGGTCGGCGGCCATGACATCGGTGGGGCCTTCCATCACAATGATCCGTCCGCGGTCACGGCTGGCGGTGCGCGCGCGGTGCAGGTTGAACACCGTCCCGCCCTTGTGGTAGAGCGGCGTGTCGGTGCTGTTGACGTACTTGCCGACGCCGCGCCCCGCCTCCTTGGCGGCGCGCTCGGCCGCCGGAAGGAGTCGCGCCGAGAAGGCGATCGGATTGCCGAAGCGATCGCAGATCGGAAAGGTCACGCGCTCGAAGAAGCGATCGCCGATGCGCCCGTTGCGGTCGACCGCGAGATCGGCCTTCAGCAGGAGGTCGTGCGAGAAGCCCTTGGCCCGCGCCTCGGCGACCAGCTGGCCGCCACCCGGAGCCCAGCCCAGGCGGAAGCGGGTGCAGACCTCGACCGACAGCTTGCGCGATGCCAGGTATGCGCGTGCCTCGGCGGCGTGGTCGCTGTTCCACAGCGTGCGTTCATAGCACGCAGTCGCGAATTCGAGCAGCGCCACCAGCGAGTCGCGTTCGCTGCGCGAGGCATCGGTCTGGCGATCGAACTTGAGCACGATGCCGACGCGCTTCGCCAGCATCTCGACCGCGTCGGAAAATTCGAGCCGCTCCTTCTCGCGGATCAGCGAGATGGCGTCGCCGTGCGCACCGCAGCCGAAGCAGTGGTAGGTCTGCTGCTCGGGATAGACATACATGCTGGGCGTGCGTTCCTGATGGAACGGACAGCAGCCGGTGAACTGGGAGCCTGATTTGCGCAGGGGCGTATATTCGCCCATGAGCTGGACCATGTCGACGCGGTCTTTCACCTGCCGGACCTGTTCCTCGCCAATGAACGCGCGCATGGAGCCGGTGTAGCCGATCGGGGGACTGGGCAATGCCCATTCGCGGCCGACTGCGTTGATAATCCAGACAATCCCAATTCTTGGCTTCGGATGGATGCTTCGAAGGTGCGCATCAACCAGTCGAAAGTGCGCAAGCGGTCTATTATAACTATTTATAGTTAGGCCTTGAAGTATTTTCCCCATTTAATTATGTTATTTGCAAATAAATGCAGACGCACGGAATGGTAAATACTGGTAAATACTGCCACATGTGCGGTAGCCGAGCATCAACGCTCATCAGTTCCTTCCCTGGTGAAGCAAATTCCTCGGTTTTCCGCGCTGGAACGCGCATCGCGGACCGACCTCAGACTCGCAAGGCATTAGCTTCGTCTCCAAACCATCTTCTTTCACTATTTTCTTTCCGTCCATCACCCAATTGAGGAATCCTCCATGCCCTCGCTCTCCGATCTGCTGAAATCAAAGATCTCGTCCGCAGGCCTGACGGTCGCAAAAGCTGCGGACAAGGTCGGCGTCAGCATTCCCTCCATGCGTAGCGCGGTCGCGGGTTCGGCAGCGCCGAATGCGCGCTCGATCGGCAAGTACGCCAGCTTCCTGGGCATCGGCAAGGCGGACGCGATCGCGCTCGTCGCCGCCAACAAGAAGGGCGGCAAGGGAGGCAGGAAGCGGGCGGCGAAGAAGGCGGGCAAGAAGACCGGCACCAAGAAGGCGGGCAAGAAGACCGGCAAGCGCGGTCGTCCGGCAGGCAAGCGCGGTCGTCCTCCGGGCAAGCGCGGTCGTCCTCCGGGCAAGCGCGGTCGTCCGGCGGCCAGCGGCGTCAGCACCGGCCGCGTCAATGCGGCGCTCGCGCGCGTCTCGAAATCGCTCAAGCGTGCTGAGAAATACCTGTCGGGCGTGCTCAAGTCCCTCAGATAGAGCGCTGCAGCGCATCTTCCCCTGATGGGGCGGGATCGCACGATCCCGCCCCGATTTTTTTTGGCGAGGGCGCCTTGTCTGGCGGCCGACCGCGCGACGATGCCGGGATGCAGATCGCCCAGATGAGCAGCTATCCCTATGGATTGTCGAGCCCGGATCCGGTCGACCTGCTGCGTCGCCACGGCTTCGCCATCCGGTTATCGCCGCATGAGCGCAAACACACGCCGGAGGAGACCGCGCAGCTGCTCGGCGACGTCGACGTCCTGCTCGCCGGAACCGAACCGCTTCCGGGCGCGGTCCTCGCACGCGGGCTGCCGCGCCTGCGCCATGTGGCCCGCGTCGGAGTCGGCCTCGATGGTTTGGATGTCGGCTTCTGCATGCACCATGGCATCGCCGTCACCTATACGCCGGATGCGCCCGCGCGCAGCGTGGTGGAGGAGGTGTTCGGTCTGCTGTTCTCGCTCAGCCGCCGGCTGGTCGAAGCGCACGAGGGCCTGCGACGCGGAAAATGGCAGCGCTTCACGGGCATCCTGTGGAAAGGGAAGACCTTCGGCGTGCTCGGCTGCGGCAGGATCGGCAAGCAGGTTGCGGAGCTCGCGCGCGCCTTCGGCATGGAGGTGCTCGCGCACGATGTGCGCGAGGACGCGGCGTGGGCCGCGCGGCATGGCGTCGCCTACGTCGGACTGGACGAGCTCCTCGAGCGCAGCCTGGCGATCACCGTGCATCTGCCCTACACCCGCGCGACCGAGGATCTGCTGTCGCGCGAGCGCCTGGCGCGCATGCGCCGCGGAGCCTATGTGCTGAACACCAGCCGCGGCGAGGTGCTCGACGAATCCGCGCTCCACGATCTGCTGGTCAGCGGTCATCTCGGCGGCGCGGCGCTCGACGTCTACCGCGAGGAGCCGTACCGCGGTCCGCTCGCCCTCCTGCCCAACGTGTTCCTGTGCTGCCATCAGGGCAGCTGCAGCCATGACGGCCGCTACGCCATGGAGATGCAGTCGGCCGAGAACGCCGTCGCCTTCGCGCGCGGAGAACCCATCCTGCCCGAACGCGTGGTATGGCTGCCGGGAATGGCGGCCGCCGCGGTGGAGATCGGCTAGCCCGGCTTCCCGATCGCTCGTCGGCCGGATGTCCAGCATCTTGCCAGGCGTGCGGCTCCGCCAACATACGCCTCGCATCCGCAACCAGGAAAAACCGCATGGCCACCACCACCGACGCCGACGTCATCCTCAAACTCTACGATCTCCGCCGCGAGTCCGTGTGCCGCAAGGCGCGCGAGTTCTTCATCAGCTGGGTTCCGGCCACCGCCGAGGAAGCGAAGCTGATCGGCACCGGGTTCGGCCGCCAGGACAACGCCTACGTGCGACAGGCCGCGACCTATTGGGAGATGGCGTTCTCGATCGCCAACCTCGGCGCCGTCGACAACGATCTGTTCGCGAAGAACTGCGGCGAAGGCCTCATCTTCACCCTCAAGTGCCAGCATCTGAAGCAGAAATTCCCGGATGCGTGGACGCGCACGATGCCCGAAGGCGAAGCATTCCTCGCTGGCAATGCGCATGCCAAGCAGCGCGCGGAAGCGATCAGGAAGCGCCACGGCTGGTGATCGTGCCGGCGAGGGCCCGGGCGATGGCGTTCAGTTCGTGGGGATAAGACCGCCACGACTCCATCGGGCGCCGGCTCGGGCCCTCACTTGTAGCGGTGGTCTGGTCCCGGATCGGTCAACGCGTCGACCCATCCGGCCTTGGCGTCGGGGAACGAGTCGTACGCAGGAATGTACGGCTTGAGATCGAGCACCGGGGTGCCGTCGAGCAGGTCGAGCCCGCGGATGCGCACCCTGGTGCCGACCACCGCCAGCACGCGCACCGCGGACAGGCCGATCGGATTCGGGCGGTCCGGGCTGCGGGTGGCGAAGATCCCGCGCTTCACCCGGTCGCGCGGTGGAACCACCTGCTGCTTCCAGCCATGCGAGTGATGGAACCAGAACAGCACCCACAGGTAGTCGAAACCCAACACCGAGGCGAGCGTGTTCTGCATGCCCGGCCGCAGCACGATCACGCCGGTCTGCGGTTCGCCGACCGTCGATTGGCGCGGCGCC
Source organism: Planctomycetota bacterium (assembly GCA_013816415.1). Taxonomy (GTDB): domain Bacteria; phylum Planctomycetota; class UBA11346; order UBA11346; family UBA11346; genus JACCZE01. Next base: position 653 of record JACDEN010000047.1, on the reverse strand, counting down.
TCGTCGCGCCACGTGTACGGCGAGTGGACGACGCCGATCGGCTTGACCGTGAGCGCGCTGTCGCTCGGCAGATCGAAACGCGCCCGTTCATCGGCGGCCGACAGGCCCGGCTTGCGCGAGCCTTTCATCCTGGGCAGGTCATGGCATCGATCGTTGGCTGGTGATGAGCGGATGCTCAGCGTGGACGGCGGTCCGCGCCACGACTGCTCACCGCTTCTTTCCGACGGACTTGGCGACACCAGGGTCGAGGTTGATCACCAGCGACTGGGTCACCAGCAGCATCCCCTGAGGGTCGTTGTTGCGCGGACTGCGCAGGCGCAGCGGCTGGAATCCGCAGCGATCATCCCACTCCAGCGTGCCGCCGCGAGGCGGCGAGAACTGCATGCCGTCGATGCGCCAGGGGCCTCCGGAGGGCGGATCGGAGTCCAGGCGTGCGGTCGGGTCGAGGATCAGCTGCCCGTTCGCCACGCCGGCGATGACGCGCCCGGGACCATTGACGATCACGATATCCTCCTTGCGCAGCGCGATGCGATCGGCGCCGGCGCAGCTGCCGAGCTCCACGAATTCATTCTTCTTCTTGCCGGAGATCAGCACGCGTTCATCCCGCGCGAGCACCATCAGGCTGCGTCCGATCTGCCACGCATCCCTGGGAA
>JACDEN010000445.1 GCA_013816415.1 Planctomycetota bacterium | reverse complement strand
GGGCCGCGGCGATCGCGGCGTAGCCGCCGGCGCCGCCGATGACGCCGCGCGTCGGTCCGATGTCCTCGATGATCAGCGGACCGGCAATGAGGACCGCGCTCATGTTCCCTCGACCCAGTACAGGACTTCGTTCAGCCCGCGTCGCGGAGGGATCGGCGGCACCTCCTTCGCATGTCCGAGCCAGATGCAGCCGATCGCACCCTGCGTCGCGGTGTCGACGCCGCACCAGCGCAGCGTGTCGGGATGCACGAGCGCGGCGCTGGTGCTCCAATACGTCGCGATGCCGAGCGCGGTCGCCGCGAGCAGCGCATTCTGGATGGCGGCGGCGACGGCGGCGTGGTCCTCGAGGTCGATCCTCGGGTCGCTCGCGCGCACCCACGTCACCTGCACCAGTGCTCCGGCCGAGGGCAGGCGGTCGAGCAGCTTCGCGAGCTTCGCCGATCCTTTCGCTGGGTCGGGTACCGCCGCGATCCCGGGGGTCGCGACCAGGAATGCCATCAGGCGGCGGATCGCCGCCTGATCGAGGGCATGGAATCGCCATGGCTGGCTGAGCCGATGGTTGGGCGCCCAGCGCGCGTTCTCGAGAATGAGTTCGACCGTGGCGCGATCGACCGCAGCGCCGGTGAAGGCCTTGTGGGTCCGCCGCGCATGGATGGCGCGGGACACCGTATCGAAATCGACGTCGGTCGTGGGCATCGCCGCAGGGTAGGGCCGGCTGGACGATGCCAAGCACGGCTGCTGGCGACCAGCGCGATCCATCGCGATTGCGCACCGGCGTGTCGCCGCCAAGGTGTGCCGCCGCGGAGAACGCCCATGCTCGCTTCCCGGATGAACATATCGACCCTGCGCGAGGATCCGTCGGAAGCCGAGATCGCCAGCCACCGGCTGCTGATGCGCGCCGGCTTCCTGCATAAGAGCGGCTCGGGCCTCTACCTCTACGCTCCACTGCTCAAGCGCGTGCTCGATAAGGTCGAGCGCATCGTCGCCGAAGAGATGGCCGCCACCGGAGCGCTCGAGATCGTGATGCCGATCCTGCAGGAGCAGGCGCTGTGGGAGGCGAGCGGACGCTGGGCCGCCTACCAGGCCTCGCGCACCATGCTGACGGTGCGCGACCGCGGCGGCATGACCTTCGGCCTGGCGCCGACGGCCGAGGAGGTGGTCACCGACTACGCGTCGCACGTGGTGAAGAGCCACAAGCAGCTTCCGGTGACGTTCTTCCAGCAGCACACGAAATTCCGCGACGAGATCCGGCCGCGCTTCGGCCTGATGCGCGTCAAGGAGTTCATCATGATGGACGCGTACAGCTTCCACGCGTCCGACGAATCGCTCGACCAGACCTACCAGGCGATGCGCGCCGCCTACGACCGCGCCTTCCGCCGGCTGGGCCTCGAAGCGTTCGCGGTCGAGGCCGACTCGGGCGCAATCGGCGGCTCGGGCAGCCACGAGTTCATGGTCGCCGCCGATGTCGGCGAGGACACCATCATGTTCTGCCCCGAATCCGGATACGCGGCGAACGTCGAGCGCGCCACCGGCACCATCCCGGTCGCGCCGGCGTGGGAATCCGCACCCGAGGCTCCGCTGATCACCCATACGCCGGGCGTCGGCACCATCGAGCAGGTGGTCGGATTCCTGCGCGCGCACGGGCATCCGTCGCTGGTGGCCAGCCATCTGCTCAAGACCGTGCTGTTCGTCGCCAAGACCGCCGCCGGCAGCCACAGCGTCGCCGCGTGCGTGCGCGGCGATCGTGAACTCAACGAGGTGAAGCTGACCAACGCGCTCACGCGCCTGCTCACCGCCGAGGGTCCGGTGCTGCAGCTGCGTCCGATGCAGGCGGACGAGGTCCGCGACGCGACCAGCGCTGAACCCGGTTTCGCCGGACCGGTCAAGGGCCTGAAGGTCGCGTTCTGTCTCGCCGACCGCACGCTGCAGGGCCGGGCGCCGCTGGCCACCGGGGCGAACCTCACCGACCACCACATCCTCGGCTTCGTGCTCGAGCGCGATGCGGCGGTGCCCGTCGCCTTCGACGATCTGATCACCATCCGGCCGGGCGACGGCTGTCCGAAGTCCGGCAAGCCGCTGCAGGAGAAGCGCGGCATCGAGGTCGGCCACGTCTTCAAGCTCGGCACCAAATATTCCCAGGCGATGAAGGCCGAGTTCACCGGCGCCGACCAGAAGCTGCATCCGTTCATCATGGGCTGCTACGGCATCGGCTCTTCGCGCGTGGTCGCCGCCGCGGTGGAGCAGCACCACGATGCCGACGGCATCTGCTGGCCGACGTCCATCGCGCCATACCAGTGCGTGGTGGTCCCGACCAAGACCGGCGATGCGGCCGTCGAGGCGGCGGCGAACCAGGTCTACCACGAGTTGCTGGCACACGGCATCGAGGCCATCCTCGACGACCGCGACGTGAAGCCCGGGGTGAAGTTCAAGGACTGGGACCTGATCGGCATTCCGCACCGCGTGGTGTGTGGGCGCGGCGTCGCCGAGGGCCTGGTCGAACTCAAGGCGCGGCGCGGTGTCGTCGAGAACGCGCCATTGGCCGGCGCAGCTGCCGCCATCATCGCGCGAGTGCGTGGAGCCTCGACTCCGGCGGCGTGAGGTCGGTGGGCCTTGGCGCGCACGCTCGGTGCTCCATACTCCTATCCGATGACGAAACCCCTGGTGGTCGTTGGCTCGGTGAACGCCGATCTCTATGTCGAGATCGAACGTCTTCCGCGCGCCGGTGAGACCCTCGACGGGACGAACGCCGCCATGCGTCCGGGCGGCAAGGGCGCGAACCAGGCCGCAGCCGCTGCGCGCCTCGGCCAGGCGACCTGGTTCGCAGGACAGCTCGGTACCGATGCGTTCGCTCCTGCGCTGCGCGTCGCCCTCGGCGATGCCGGCGTGAAGCTCGATCACCTCGGCATGGTCGAGGGCGCGAGCGGCCAGGCCTTCATCCTGCTGCAGCACGGCGGCGAGAATTCGATCATCATCGTCGGCGGCGCCAACCAGGCGTGGGGCCCGGTCAGCGGCAGCCTCGCCAGCCGCATCGCCGGAGCCGGCGCGGTCCTCATCCAGCGCGAGATTCCCGAGGAGGTGAACCTCGCGGTCGCACGTCTCGCCCAGCAGGCGGGCGTCCCGGTGGTGCTCGATGCCGGCGGCGCCGACCGCGCGCTCGGCGCCGAACTGCTGCCGCTGATCAGCGTGCTCAGTCCGAACGAGACCGAGCTCGCGCGCCTGACCGGCCTGCCGACCGCCACCCGCGACGATGTCGTCGCTGCTGCGCGCAGCCTGATGCGTTCCGGCGTCGCGAGCGTGCTGGTCAAGCTCGGCAGCCGCGGGGCCCTGCTGGTGAGCGGGAACGATGCCCCGATCGAACAGCCCGCGTATCCGGTCTCGGTCGTCGACACCACCGGTGCCGGCGACTGCTTCACCGCCGCCTTCACCGTCGCCATGCTCGAAGGCCAGCCGGCCCGCAACCGTCTCGTCTTCGCCTGCTCGGCCGCTGCGCTGTGCATCCAGAAGAAGGGGGCGATGCCGAGCATGCCGCTGCGCATCGAGGTCGACCAGTTGGTGTCGAGACATCAGCGATGATCCTACCCGGGCTGCGCGTCGGACTGCAGG
>JACDEN010000046.1 GCA_013816415.1 Planctomycetota bacterium | reverse complement strand
GATGTCACCCTCGCGGTCGAAGCGGCGTTGGCAGAGCTGGCACCCGAGTGCCAGAAACAGGGGGTCACGCTCCACCCGGATCTGTTCCGACCGGCGAACTTCATCACCACCGCTCTCGGTAATGTGAAGATGTCCTTGCTCATCGGTGGGGCACTGGTGGCGATCGTTCTCGCCCTGTTCCTGGCCAACGTACGGACCGCCGCGATCTCGTTGACGGCCATTCCCTTGTCGCTGCTGGGTGCGGTCATCGTCCTCGAGCGCTGCGGCATCACCATCAACACCATCACTCTTGGTGGGCTTGCGATCGCCATCGGCGAAGTGGTCGATGATGCGATCATCGACGTCGAGAACATCCTGCGGCGGTTGCGGGAGAACGCGGGTCTCGAACGTCCCCGATCCACGTTCCGAGTCGTGCTCGATGCCTCGATCGAGGTGCGCAGTGCGGTGATCTACGCCACGATGATCGTCATCCTGGTCTTCCTGCCGGTCCTCTCGATGAGCGGCGTCGCAGGAAAGCTGTTCGCCCCGCTGGGCATGGCGTACATCTTCGCCATCCTCGCGTCGCTCCTCGTGGCGCTCACGGTGACCCCGGCGCTGTGCTTGCTGCTCTTGCGAGGGACTGGAAGCGAGGTCCATAACCCGCGGTGGGTGCTGTGGCTGAAGGAGCGCTACCAGCGCCTGCTCGCACAGATCATGACGCGACCGCGCACGCTCATCGCGTCCACCATCACCGTGTGCCTGATGTCCGCATCCGCCGTGCCCTTCTTCGGAGGCGCTTTCCTGCCTGAATTCCGCGAGGGTCACTTCATCGTTCATATGTCGGCCGTGCCGGGGTCGTCGCTGGGTGAATCCGTCCGACTCGGCAAAGCCGTCATCGCGGAGCTGCAGTCCAATCCGAACATCCGGTCAGTAGCGCAGCGGGTGGGACGCGCCGAACAGGCCGACGATACCTGGGGCGTCCACTACAGCGAATTCAACGTCGACCTGAAACCCTTGAGCGGCGAGGAAGCCGAGTCGGCGCAAGGGGAGATCCGGCAGGCGCTCGCCAAATTCCCTGGCGTCACCTTCGCGGTCAAGCCGTTCCTGACCGAACGCATCGAGGAGACGATCGCTGGCTCGACCGCCCAGGTGGTGGTCTCCGTGAATGGAGATGATCTGGGTGCCATCGACCAAGGTGCCTCCATCGTGAAGCAGGTCCTCTCGCGCATACCGGGGGCGACCGACGTCCAGATGGAGACCCCTCCGGGCATGCCGCAGATGACCATCCGTCTGAACCCAGACCGCCTGCGCCAATTCGGGCTGACATCGGTCGAGGCGATGGAGACCTTGCAGACGGCCAACCAGGGAACGACCGTCGGACAGGTCTTCCAGGACAACCGCGTCACCGATGTCGTCGTCATCCTCGATCCAGTGCACCGGCAGGATCCCGAAGCGCTGGCTGACCTGCCGCTGCGAACCCCAGCAGGCACCTGGCTCCGTTTGGCCGACGTCGCCGACCTGTTGCCGGGTGATGGGCGCTACGCGATCGCCCACGATGGCGGCCTCCGTCGCCAAGCGGTGACCTGCAACGTCGCCGGCCGCGACATCGTCTCATTCGTGGCCGAAGCGAAGCATCAGCTCGCCAGCACGTCCCTGCCCGCATCTGTACGGACGTCCTTCGCCGGTACGGCCGAGGAACGATCGCGAGCAACACACAGCCTGGCGCTGCATGGCGCCTTGGCCGGAGTGGTCATCCTGGCGCTGCTCGCCATCGTCACCGGGAACCTGCGCAATTTGGCGCTGATCACCACGAATCTGCCGTTCGCGCTCGTGGGCGGGGCCCTCGCGGTCTTCTTCACCGGCGGCTGGCTGTCGATGGGCTCGCTCGTCGGCTTCGTCACCCTGTTCGGGATCAGCGCCCGCAACGGCGTCATGCTGCTCTCGCACTACCGACACCTGGTGTCGACTGAGGGCCAGGCGTGGAACCGCGACACGGCGATCCGGGGCGCGAGCGAACGTCTGGTGCCCATCCTGATGACGGCCCTGGTGACCGCCTGCGGCATGCTGCCGCTGGCCATCGGCGGAGGCTCCCCTGGGCAGGAGATCGAGGGACCGATGGCATTGGTGATTCTCGGTGGTCTGATCACGTCGACGACGCTCAATCTGCTGGTCCTTCCGACCCTCGCGCTGCGCTATGGTCGCTTCGACCATCCCGGCGAGGGTGCCCAAGAGGCGGAGTAACCAGGTGTCCGAGGCCCTGATGCACCTGTTGGTCATCGAAGACGAGCCGAAGAGCGCCGCCTACCTGGCCAAGGGTTTCTCGGAACAGGGCTTCAGCGTGGAGTGCGCGTCAGATGGCGAGACCGGCGTAGTGCTGGCGACGACCCGATCGTTCGACCTGGTGATCCTGGACATTGGACTACCGAAACAGGATGGATGGTCGGTGCTGGCTCAGCTGCGGGACCGCGGGACGCGGACGCCGGTGCTGATCCTCACGGCCCAGGACGCGGTGAGCGACCGCGTCCGCGGTCTCGACCTCGGGGCCGATGACTATCTGGTCAAGCCATTCGCCTTTTCGGAGCTGCTGGCTCGTGTCCGGTCTCTTCTCCGCCGTGGGAGCCTGCAGACGGTTCGGCACGTGCGGGTCGCTGACCTGGAGATCGACCTCCTGACTCAGCATGCTACGCGCAGCGCGAAACGATTGGATCTGTCTCCTATCGAATGGTCGCTGGTGTCGTACCTGGTACGCCATCAAGGGCAGGTGATCTCGCGTCGGCTGTTAGCTGAGGCGGTGTGGGGCATGCATTTCGACAGCTCGACCAATGTCGTTGATGTCGGCGTGCGTCGGTTGCGGGCCAAGGTTGACGACCCATTCCCGATCAAGGTCATCCACACGGTCCGTGGCATGGGATACCGGTGTGGCCCGGATGTCTAGTCAGCGCCCGACTCGTTCGGGGAGCGTGTTGACGACCGGTCGATGGACGCTCGCGACCCGACTGACGCTCTGGTATGCCTGCAGCGCATTCCTGTTGGTGGCGATGTCCACCGTGCTGCTGTACGGAGTTCTGCGATACCACTTCGCGCACGAGGATCAGGCATTCCTCGCGGACAAGATCCATCTTCTGCGCGAACCGCTCGCACATGCCGCCGACATTCCGACCGCATTGTATACGGAAGTGATCGCCGAAGCCGCCGAACGCCGCTACGCCCGCATCTACATCCGCGTCTTGGCCGCAGACGGCCGGACCCTCATCGAAACGCCCGGCATGGAGTCCGAAGTCCGCCACCTCACCTTTCCGCCTCCCTGTTCGTCGGATGAAGATCCGGCGTGGTCGGCAGAGATGCCTGGTGATCACGAACGCATCCTGCACATCGCGAGCGCGACCGCCCTGCTCGCCGATCGCACCCAGGCGACCATCCAGATCGCCTACGCCAATCCCCAGGAGCGGGCATTGCTTGCGCAGTTCCGTCTCTGGATCATCGCCGTGCTGGCGCTGGCTGGCCTGATCCTGGTCGTCATCAGCCATCGGCTCACCCGCCGAGGGCTGCGTCCACTCGACGACGTCGCGTCTGCTGCGAGCGGCATCGGATCGACCAATCTCGATCGTCGCCTGGTGGTCGATGGGCTTCCCGCCGAACTGAAGACGATGGCCGACAGTTTCAATGCGATGCTGGATCGGATCGAGGAGGCCTTCACCCGATTGAGTCAATTCTCTGATGATCTTGCTCACGAGTTACGGACGCCGATCAACAACCTGCGTGGTGAAGCGGAGGTCGCCCTGGGCCACACGCGCAGCGTCGCCGAGTACCAGGACGTCCTCGCATCGTGCCTCGAGGAATGTCAGAAGATCGGCCAGCTCATCGATTCGCTGCTGTTCCTCGCCCGAGCGGAGAACCCGCGCTCCGCAGTCGCTCGCGAGACCATCGACCTCTCGCATGAACTGCAGGCGGTGGCCACCTTCTACCGCACCGCTGCCGAAGACGTTGGCGTCACGCTCACCAGCGACTTGGCGGCAGGGCTTTCGATGCGGGGAGACGTCAGTCTGATGCAGCGAGCCATCGGCAACCTGGTCGAGAATGCCATAGACCACACTCCCAGCGGTGGACGGGTGCGCATCGATGCCAGCGCATCTCGGGGCGCAATGCGCGTCATCATTTCGGATACCGGCTCGGGCATCCCTTCAGAGCACCTCCCCTACGTCTTTGAGCGATTCCATCGCGTTGAGCGGGCGAGGAGCAATGCGCGCGGACACGTGGGGTTGGGATTACCCATCGTTCGCAGCATCATCGTGATGCACGGGGGAACCGTCGAGATCACCAGCGTCATTGGCGAGGGTACGCGGGTATCGATCCAGATTCCGATCCAGCCAGACCAAGCTCCTGACATGCCTGCTGTCGGCTCGACATGACGACACGCTGGAATCGATCCGATCGGTCGACGACGGTGATCGACTCCCTCGCCACGGGATCTCCGAGGTAACCGATGTCCCCAGAGCCCGCGAACCCTCCTCCCGATCCGACGAGCCGTACCCCGTGGCACGCAGCGATGAATCTCTTGGCGCTGATCCTGACCATCTGGCACCATGCGGTTACCGGTCAGGGTCCAGCCGCGAAGGGCTGATTCGTCGATGGATTATGTTGTCATTTGTCTGACTGCACTGCTGGCATCGGGCCTCACCCTCATTTCTGGTTTCGGCTTGGGCACGCTGTTGATGCCCGCCTTCGCCTTGTTCTTCCCGGTCGGGGTCGCGGTGGCGTTGACTGCCATTGTCCATCTCACCAACAATCTCTTCAAGCTCTGGCTGGTGGGCCTGCGCGCCGATCGCAGGCTTGTGCTGCGCTTCGGCATTCCTGCGTGCGTGGCATCACTGCTTGGTGCCCTCGTGCTCAGCAGGCTCGCGCACCTACCGCCACTCGCGCAGTATGTGCTACATGGACATGCGTGCCGCATTGAGCCGGTCAATCTCGCGATTGCGCTACTGATGGGGGTGTTCGCGATTCTCGAGGCGCTTCCCTGGTGCGAGCGCAGGGATTTTTCTGAGCGATGGCTGCCGCTTGGCGGCGCCTTGAGCGGCTTCATCGGCGGCATCTCAGGCCACCAGGGGGCGCTCCGCTCGGCGTTCCTGATGCGCTTCAAAGGGCTTCTCACCAAGGAATCCTATATCGCTACCGGTGTCGTCATCGCCTGCCTCGTCGATGTCAGCCGCCTCGCCGTATACTCCGGTCTCCCATCGATGATGGTCCTTACGGATCATCTCGGGCTCGTATCCGCAGCCACCATCAGCGCGTTCACTGGGGCGTATGTTGGCAGTCGATTCATGCACAAGGTCACCTTCCGTGGCGTTCAGATGATCGTTGCCATCCTATTGTTCATGATCGCCATAGCGCTTGGCTCGGGATGGCTGTCGTGAGCAGGCTCCACGCGATCAGGTGATTGGCGTGCGCGATCAGCAGGGCCACTCTTTCGGTTGAGACTCCAGACGCGGTTGCTCCTTCAGGTTCTCCATACAGGCACTTTCGACCCGTTCGCATCCCGCCCGGTACTCCAAGCAGGACGGGGTCCATAACCCAGGCCGTTCTCCACCCTGGAGAATTGGAGAATGGAGGGTGTTTGGGACCGGTCTCGCTTGGTCGGCGGCCGCGCGGTCCAAAACGGAGAATGGGGCGGTGCGAAAGTATCGCGGAAATCCGCGAGTTTTTGCGGTGCCCGGAGGGTGTCCCTCATAACAAGAAAGCCCACCAGTTACGGTGGGCTTTCACTTGGTTGACCAAGCAGGACGAGTGCCGAACGGTTCTCTGCCCTATTTTGACCGATCCGCATGTCATTTCAGCAGGGAAAGCGCCTCTTGGCCGATGTCGCGCGGGATAGCGCCCGTTTCCATGAGATCTTGGAGTTCGGTGCGTGCGACATCGCGGGTGAGAACGCCACGATCCATGAGCCGGCGAATCGACGCCACGGTCGCCCGTCCAGCCTCAGCCCGGCCCTCTTCCTTCATTTCGGTGATCACGTTGACCATGCCAGCCTCCTCAAGCCTACGTCGAAATCGGGGTACATCCGACTCCGGCATTCTGGCAAGTTTCATGATGAAGGGAAGGAACCGTTCCAAATCGTCCAACGGACCTGGGGATCGGGCCATATGCCCGAATGCCGCGACCACCGCCTCGACCGTGTCCTGGACCACGAGCGCCATGAGCATCCCAGCGACGCGGTTCTGAAGCGATCTCAGCCGCGGTAGATCGGCAGTCGTCACCTGGGATATCCGCACGCGTAACAACACCGTGGTCACCCCGGCTACGACCATCTCCCAATGATCGGCAACCGCTTTGGCGCCTGGGTCGGTCACCAGGACTACCGGGAAGACGACGGCGTGCGGATGGCGCAACGCCAAGTCCGCCACGTACCAATTGACCCGCCGCAGATCGACCTTCCGTGCCTCTGACCAATGCTCGACCAGCAGGATCACCGCTTGGCTGCCATCCTCCCAGGTCGCCAGCAGTGCCACATCCAGGAAGCGGCTCGGCTCGCCCAGATCGGGCAGCGTAGATTCCTACTGGAGCACCTCGACCCGGGCCGGACGGCCACGCTCGGTCAGAAGCTCCGGAACGAAGACCTCGATGGTCTCCACGGGATACGATGAGAACAGCGCTTTGAATCCCCGATCCTCGCTGATGTCCCCGATGTCGGTCACGCGCAGGACGATGGTGCGTCGCCTCGGCCTGACAAGGGTGGGACTTAGGCAGCACAATTCTGGAACGCCCCATGCTCTGTTTCCTCCAACCAAACACGCGCGAAGCTGCGCTGCACGCACAAAACACCCTGTTGCGGCTCCAACTCATCGCCGTGATGCGCATCCTGCGCAGCCTTCTGGGCACCCGAGCAATCCCTTTCACCAATGATGAGCGACGCGAGATTGCCGGCGCCGCCAAGTTGCTTGGTTGGAGGGAGGCCTCCGAGTCGCTGTTCATCGGCGCGATCAGCACGGTGCGCGGGTGGTTCAGGCACCTGGTCCAACGTCATCAGCGCACACCTCGCAAGAAGGCGCGGGGACCGGGTCGACCGCGCATCGCCGGCTGGATAGAACGCCTCGTGTGCGTCATAGCTCGCCGCTGCTCCGCATGGGGCTACGGCAAGATCCTCGGCATGCTGGGCATGAATGGCGGCAGCCTCTGCAAAAGTACCGTCGCCAACATCCTCAAACGCAATGGTATCCCAATCGCTCCGGTGCGCACGCGCCAGTCGCGGCGCTGGAAGCGCTACTGCGCGGCGCATTGGCGACAGTTCGCTGCCTGTGATTTCTTCACGGTTCCGGTCATCACCCTCGCGGGCATACGCACCGTTTACGTGCTGGTCGTCATTCACCTCGCGACCAGACGCATTCACATCGCCGCAGTCACCCAGCATCCCGACAGCGTGGTCATGAGGAACGTCGCGCGCGCGTTGACCATGGATGGAGGAATCCTCGCGCAGTGGGGAGCGCGCATTCTGCTCCACGATGGCGATGGCATCTTCCAGAAAACCGGCTTCGACGGCGTCGCCTCTGGCACCGTGAAAGTCATCATCACCGCGCCACGAGCACCGAACATGAACGCGCATTGCGAGCGCGTGATCCGCAGCATCCAGGAAGAGTTTACCGACCGTTTCTGGTTCGTCGGCGACACCGCGCTGCGATGCGGCCTGGCCGAGTACTGCCGTTGGTATCACCGACACCGACCACACCAGGGAATCGGGAACCGCGTCATTGATCCTGGTCCAGAAACCGGGACCGCGGTAGGATCCATCAGGATGCGCTCTCGCATGGCGGGAACGCTCGTACACTGGGAGCGCGTCGCTGCATGAAAACCCGGTGAAATCCACGATGTGAGGGGTTTTTGGACCATACGGTGCAACCAGCCGTGTTCGTTGGTTGCACGGACTTTACTAACGGAGCGGACTGGTAAGCTTCGTGCAACCAGCCATGGCACGCATCACCGGCACCTACCAGATTGGCGGCACCCGCGACGAGCAGGTCCGCGCCTTCGTCCCCCACATGCTGCCGCCGGCCAAGCCGCCGCTGGTGCTTGACGGGGATTTGGAGCGCTTGCACCGGGATGCGGTCGCGGCCATGGGCCGGCTGGCGGTTGCCGGCCGGATGGTTCCCAGCGCCCAGTGGTTCCTCTACGGCTTCGTCCGCAAGGAGGCGCTGGTGTCCTCGCAGATCGAGGGCACCCAGGCCACCTTTCAGGATGTCGTCACCTTCGAGGCCACCCGCCGCAGCGCCCGGCCGGCCGATGTCGAGGAGGTGTGCAATTATGTTGAGGCGCTGACCTACGCCCGTGCCCAACTCGCGAGCCCCAAGGGCCTGCCCCTGTGCAGCCGGCTGTTGAGTCAGGCCCATGCCCGGCTCATGCGCGGTGTGCGTGGAGCCGACAAGCAGCCGGGAAAGATCCGCACCAGCCAGAACTGGATCGGCGGCAGCCGACCGGGGAATGCTCGCTTCGTTCCACCGCCGCCTGAGCGGGTCGCGGATCTGCTGAGCGATCTCGACCGCTGGCTGCACGCAGGCACGCACGCCCTCCCACCGCTGGTGCGCGCCGGGCTGGCGCATGTCCAGTTCGAGACCATCCACCCCTTCCTCGACGGCAACGGCCGCATCGGGCGCCTGCTCATCGCCCTGCTGGTGGAGCAGTGGGGCCTCATGGACCAGCCGCTCCTGTACCTCAGCCTGGCCTTCAAGCGCCATCGCGCGCACTACTACGAGCGCCTCGCGGCGGTGCGGACCACCGGCGACTGGGAAGGCTGGACGACCTTCTTCCTGACCTGCGTCATCGAGGCGGCTGAGGACGGGGTCCAGGCTGCGACCCGCATCGTCGCTCTTCTGAACGAGGATCGGCGCCGGGTGCTGGATCATGCCATGACCACGGTCGCGGTGCTGCGGCTCTTCGAACTGCTGCCCGAGCATCCCATGATGACCATGGCCCTGGCGACTGAACAGTTGAAGGTCAATAAGGTCACCGCGATGCGTGCCATCCAAGCCTTGGAGAGCGCCAAGATCCTGCACGAGATCACCGGCAAGGCACGGGATCGGATGTATGCCTACCGGAAGTACCTGGCCGTACTCAGTGAGGACACCGAGGCGCTGGAGTCGTAGGTCCATCACGGTGTCACCGCCGACGAAGCCACGATGCGCTGGGCCTGCTTCCCGGTGAACTGCTCCCAACGCTTCACGATGACATCGCAGTACCGGGGATCGAGTTCCATGAGCCGAGCGCGGCGCCCGGTCTGCTCGGCGGCGATGAGGGTCGTGCCGGAACCGCCGAACGGATCGATGACCACACCACCGGGCGCGCACGAGTTCTGAACGAGGTACAGGAACAACGGCACCGGCTTCATCGTCGGGTGCTCGCCGTTGCGGTTCGGCTTGTCGAACTCGAGGACCGTGGTCTGGCAACGATCAGACAACCAGGTGTGGCCAGCGCCGTCCTTCCAGCCGTAGAGACAGGGCTCGTGCTTCCAGTGGTAGTCCTGCCGGCCGAGCACCAGGGACGACTTCACCCAGATGAGACATTGCCGCACGGTCAAGCCGATGTCGGCACACGCTCCGCGTACGGTGAGTCCCTCCGAGTCCGAGGACGGAATCTCAGCGGAATCTCAGGAGAGGAATCTCAAGCAAGAGGAATCTCAGCGGAATCTCGGAATCTCACGGAATCTCAGACCACGGAATCTCAGGACAGGCACTCAATTTCCACACCTCCAAACCCTGATGATCGGAATCTCAGGGAATCTCAGGACAGGCACTCAATTTCCACACCTCCAAACCCTACCCCCCTCACTTCGTTTCCCAGCCCGAAGTCGCTCGTCTGTCATCTACGGATCCTGATTCCCGCCTCAATTCTACGGCGTGGCGTCCTCTTTCCGCCGCATCCCGACGGAAGCCCCCGGCCTCTCCACTCGTTCTCAGGCAGTGACCGCGTCCTTGGCGTCATTCCGATGCAGCAGCGTGCGATCCACGATCCATTTCACCCCGCGTCGCACCGCTTCCTTCGCGCGCGCCCACGCACAGCCGATCGCCGAGCCGCCGAAGCGGCCGCCGTTCGCCATCGCCGCGAGCCAGAGTTCGAGATCCACGTCGAGCCGCTCCAGGATCGGCGCCAGATGCGATGGGATCGTACCGCGCTTGCCTGAGCGCACGATGCGTCCGGTCTGGTCGACCAGTTCCAGATAGTCGTCGGTCGAAATCGGACACGGGCAGAGCCATGCGATCTCGTCGGACCACGGAACACACGCGCGCAGCGGCGCCAGCCACGTGGTCAGCGCACGGGCAGATGCGACGGCGGACGTGGCATCCACCGCTCCCTCTCCCACTGCCCCGACGAGGTGATCCCGCGCTTGCATCTCCTGACGCTGCTCGATGCGCTCGCGCAGGCTGGTGCGCTCGCTGCGCTCAGGACGGTCGGCCATGGCCGCGCGTACCGGATTCAGATCCACGTACGCCATGCAGGCGATCACCGCCGCCTCATCCAGCAGCGCCGTGCTGCGGAAGCGACCCTCCCAGAAGTGGCCGGTGACGTCATCCTCGCGATTGGCCCGCCGTGCGATCGGCTCCTTCAGTGCCTTCATGAACCAGCCGAGGTCGCCCAGACGTCTACGCCGAGCGCTCACCCAGGCCCAATCGGACGCCGCCGCTGCGATCGCCTCAGCCGATGGCGCGATGGGAAGGCCATCGTCGCCATGCTCGCGCGCGTAGACCGTGAGCCATTTCTGCGCGACTTCGGCCGCGCTCCATCCGTCGGCGCCGCGCGGATCCAGGCGC
>JACDEN010000444.1 GCA_013816415.1 Planctomycetota bacterium | reverse complement strand
CCATCGCCCAACTCTACCGCGACCGTGCCGACGTCGAAAACGTCTTCGATGAGATCAAAAACCACTGGGGTTGGGGCGGCTTCACCTCCCATACCTTCGCGGTCACCCAGAACGTCGCACGAATGACCGCTCTCTTCTACAACTGGTGGTCCATCTTCTGCCGCCTCGCCGATCCCAATCACCACCGCGAAGCGATCACCACCAGGCCGGCGCTGCTGCACAGCATCGTCAGACAAACCACCTCCGGCGGCCAACGCATGCTCACCATCACCAGCACCAACGGGAATAAGAACGCCATCACCGCTTTCTTCACCAGACTCGGCGCATGGCTATCGGCTTTCAGCACCATCGCGGAGCAATGGCTCCGGCCGCGCCGCTGGCAGGAACTCCTGAAAGCCATCTTCCCAGGCCCATTCGGCGTCGTCTACGACCCGAGCGGATGAATCCGACACTCTCAACGGTATCGAGTCGTTCTGACCGTCGTGCGGGAGCACGGACGTGGGGGTCTAACGCGGTGTTTAGGATCAACGCACCTGCGTCATCATTGGTGTAACGCAGCGAGCGTGAGCCCGGCATGCAGATCCAGAAATCAAAAATCATACCTGCGCCGCACCCCGTGCAGGCTCCGGCAGTATTCGGCCCTTCCTTGCCCGTACCGAACTGTGGCAGGCGGCCATCAGAAATTTCATTATTGGTGAAATCAATCGGTGGTATAGCGTTTCACCAGAATGCCTGTGTCGTTCCAATGTGCCGTCCCCATCGTGTCCCAGGCGCGTTGTACACGTCAACCGCCGGATCACATGACCATGAAAAAAGCCCAACCGATCATCGCCGGCCTGGCGAGCGTTTTCCTGTCTGCGATTCCGTTCCCAGTCCACGCCGCCGATCCGCCCGCGCGAGCGGCGATCACCCTCGCTGGTCACGGGGTGACCGCGTATGCGATCTGCGTCTCGCCCGACGCGCCGGCGATCGAGCGACGCGCGGCCGACGACCTGTCGTCCCATCTCTCGAAAATCACCGGCTGCGCCTTCACCGTGAGCACGCGTGCCGACCCTGCGCGTCCCCGCATCGCGGTCGGTCCGGTAGCGGCGCGGGAGGTCGACCCGCTGATCGATCTGGATCGTCTCGGAGACGAGGGTCTGGTGATGCGATCCCACGGTGAGGACCTGATCCTCACCGGCGGCGTCGGCGCGCAGCGCGGAACGCTCTACGCGGTCGAGGCCTTCCTGCAGGAGTTCGCCGGGGTGCGGTGGTGGGCGCCTGAGGCGACCTTCGTACCGACCGTGGCGACCCTGACCGTTCCCGCGCTCGACCGACGATCACTGCCGGCGTTCGAGTACCGCGACATCTTCTGGACCAAGGCGTTCGATCCCGACTGGTCGATGCACAACCGCGTCAACGGCACCTACCGGCATCTCGAGGAGGGGCGCGGCGGCGGCGTCTCGTACGCCGATGACGACACCTTCGTCCATTCCTTCTACAACCTCATCAACCCGGCCAGGTATTTCGCCACCCACCCCGAGTGGTACGCGCAGATCGGAGGCGTGCGGACGTGGGAGAAATCCCAGCTGTGCCTGTCCAATCGCGAACTGCTCGTCGCCATGATCGCCGAAGTGCGGACCCGGCTGAAGGCCCATCCCCAGGCGTCGATCATCTCGATCTCGCAGAACGACATGCCGGACGCGGCGCGCAGCGGGCGCTGCACCTGCGACGCCTGCCTCGCCATCGAGGCCGACGAGGGCAGCCCGATGGGTCCGCTGCTGCGCTTCGTCAATGCGATCGCCGAGGACATCGCAGCGGATTTTCCCAAGGTCGCCGTCGACACGCTTGCCTATCAATATACGCGAAAACCACCGCGTCACGCCGTTCCCCGTCCAAATGTGATCATCCGCCTGTGCTCGATCGAGTGCACCTTCGCGCGGCCGCTCGAGAGCGATGCGAACGCCGCGTTCCGCGACGACCTCGTCGGCTGGTCGAAGATCTGCCAGCGGCTCTACATCTGGGACTACACCACGTCCTTCACGCATTATGCGTTGCCCTATCCGGATCTGCGCGTGCTCGGACCGAATGTCGCTTCGTATGCGCGCAACCATGTGCGCGGTGTGCTCGAGCAGGGCAATCATACCGGTCCAGGCGCCGAGTTCGCCGAGCTGCGTGGGTGGGTCCTCGCGCAGCTGCTGTGGGATCCGACGCGCGACGCGCAGGCGCTGATCGACGAGTTCCTGCGCGGCTACTATGGCGCGGCTGCTCCGCGGCTGCGCGAGTACATCGACCTGGTCCATGATCGCTGCGAGTCGAGCGGGTGCGAGCTGACCATCGACGCGGGGCCCGACCTGCCGTTCTATACCGCAAACCTGCTGTCGCGCTGCGATCGGCTGTTGACAGCCGCGCGCGCCACGGTCGCCGATGACCCGGTCCTGCTCGGGCGTGTCGAACTGGCGAGCGTGCCGATCCGCTATGTCGCGGCCGCGCGGTGGAAGCACCTGTGCGCCGATCCGGCCTGGCCGTTTGGCTCTGATCGCGCAGAGCTGGTGGCCGGGATCGTGCGCATCTGCGGCGAGCATCAGGTCACGCGCTTCGGTGAGGACAAAGGCGTCGATCTGCCGGGAACGTTCGCGCTGCGCTACGGTGCGCCGCGCGCGACGGTCTCGCCCCGGCCCGCGGCGTTCGACCAGGTGTCGGCCGCCGATCTGATCGATCTCCAGGATTGCGAATTCTCGCTGTGGGGGCGGCCGGAGAAGGTGGAGTGGCGCGCGGATCCGCTGGCTTCCGACGGCATGGCCGCCTGGATGCCGGGAAACCACCTCGGCTGGAATGTCTACATGGGGCTTGATGACCGCGCGTACGCGCAGCTCGACGGGGTGTGGACCGCCTACGTGGTGGTGCGGGTGAAGGGGGCCGGTAACGGCAATGGCGAGGGCACTGGCGACGGCGATGCGATCGGCTGCGGAGTCCATGGCCAGGGAGCCGGAGGACAGCGGGTGGCCGAGCGCATCGTGCCCGTCACATCGGTCGCCGACGGGGCCTACCACACCATCCGCATCGGCGCGTTCACCCCGAAGTCATCGTACTACCTGTGGGTGTCGCCGCGGAACAATCCGGCGATCACTGAGGTCTTCGTCGATCGCTTCATCCTGGTGCGCGGCGATCGCTCCGAGCAGAAATAGCCCGCGCTGCCAATCGCTGTCACACTCTCCACCTCGGCGAGGGAGCGGTGGATGGCCCGTCCATCAGTGGTACGATCCCACCACTCATGGACGCGCTGCCGATGTTCACCTGGCCGGTCGCCGCACTGCCCGACGTGCTTCGTGCTGGGCGCTATCCGTTCGATGACCGCGGTTTCGAGGTCTGCTACCGATCGCCGACCCACGCCCTGCACGTGTATGAATACCATGGAGCCATCCGGATCGGCGACCGCTCGTTCACGCTCGCTCCCGGCGATGCGACGATCTCGCCGGTGGGTATCGAGACGAGGTACGATCTGCCACGGCGCGGCCACCACTGGTGCGTCCACTTCCATCCCGTCGAGATCCGAGGCGCATCCTGCCGACTACCGACCAAGGTCGCGCTCGGCAGTCTGCGCACGCGCGTCGTCGAGGCGATCCAGCGC
>JACDEN010000045.1 GCA_013816415.1 Planctomycetota bacterium | reverse complement strand
CGTTTGCGCACCTGGCGCGCATCGCCGGCATAGGTCCCCCCTGCGGCCGAAGCGCGTTCCAGCATATCGAGCCGCTGGGTCGCGCTGGGACCGAGGCGCTGCGCGGTCAGCGTCACGAGCACGTTGACGAGCGCCCCCATCGCTCCAAGCGAACCAATGAAATCGAAGGGCTCCTGGCGGACGAACAGCGCCTCGTCGGCGAGCGGCGCCAAGGGCGAGAGCGGTCCATCGGTGAGCGCGATGATGCGCATGCCCCGCGCGCGGGCCCGCTGCGCCGCCTCGACCGTGTCGCGCGGATACCGCGCCACGGCCACCGCCACCAGCAGGTCGTTCCGCCCGAGCTCCTCGAGGCGGTCGCCGAGGGTGGAGTCGCCGTGGAGGATCGCACCGACGCCCGGGCGCACCTTCGCGAGCGCATAGGCGGCATATTCGGCGATCGGACGCAGCCAGCGCAAGCCGAGGACGGTGATCGACGACGCCTCCGCCAGCAGGCGCGCGCAGCGCTCGAGCTGCGCCTCGTCGATCGTCCGGCCGAGCGAACGCAAGGCGGTGACGTCGGAATCGATCATGCGGGCGAGGACCGATTTCGGTCCTCCCTTCGCAGACATCGCCTGCATCCGCTCGACCGCGGTCAGATCGACGCCGACGCGATCCTGGATCGCGGCCTTGAGCGCCTCCATGTCGGCGTAGCCGAGCATCGCCGGGAAACGCACGACCGTGGTCAGCCCCACTCCGGACGCGCGCGCGATCTCGCGCGTGGTCAGGTACCCGGCCTCGACGTAATGCTCGGCGAGGTAGCGCGCGACCGCCGACGCCTTGCGTGACAGCGTCGGCTGGGCCGCGGCGATCCGGGCGAGGAGGTCCTGCTGCGACATGGTGCGAACGATCGCCGGCCGCGCCTGCCCGGTCAATAGCCGCGCTTCGCGGGAGCGGCGAGCCCCATCTAGGCACCTATGGATCATTTGATCCTTTTTAATTGATATAGAGATCTTATGCGCTACGACATCACGGGAGCCCGCCATGCCCAATTCCAGCGATTCCAGAGCCAAGAGCACCCAGGGACCAGCCGGCGAGGAGGACTCCGCGGACGGGACGGATGCGATCGGAGCCGATGGGGCGCCGGACGACGACCGACTGCGCCGCGTCACCGCGGGCTGGGCGGGCTGGGCGATCAGTGCCTCGTTCCACCTCCTGCTGATCCTGCTGATGGCCTCGATCTACTTCCTGGTCTCGACCCCGGAGATCGACGTGCCTCCCGTGCGGGTGACCACCATCGAGCCACCGCCAAAACCGGTGGAGAAGCCGAAGGAGAGGGCCCTCCAAGCCGAGGTGCAGCTCGACATCGAAGCGGAATCGGATCATCCGAATCCGATCTCGCAGCTCGACCTGCCGGTCGAGGATTCCGAACGCGAGGAGGAGAGCGACAGTCCGGTCGCGAAGGGCCGCGAAGAAGCGGTCGCCGACAGCGAGATGGGCGGTAGCGGAGCGTTCATGGCGATCGGCTCCGGCGGTGGATCCGCGGGGATGTTCGGCTCGCGCAGCGGCGGCGGACGCAAGCGCGCGGTCGGCAGGTTCGGCGGCTCGAAGGGCAGCGAGAGCGCGGTCGATGCGGCGCTGCGCTGGCTCAAACGCCATCAGGACCCGAACGGGATGTGGAACGCCGTCAGTTATCCCAACAACTGCACGGATGGCGGCGGTCGCTGCGAGCCGGGATCGAACGCCTATGACGAGGAATCGACCTCGGTCGCGCTCACCGGCTACGCCCTGCTGTGCTTCCTCGGCGCCGGATTCGACCACCAGACGCCGAACAAGTACAAGGCGACGGTGACGAAGGGGCTCGCGTGGCTGCTCGCCGCCCAGCATCCGGACGGACGGTTCGGCATCCGCAATTACGAGAACGCGGTCGCAAGCATGGCGATCGCCGAGGTGTACGCGATGACCGGCGACCCCTCGCTCAAACAGCCGGCGCAGCGCGGCGTGGACGTGATCCTCGCGACGCAATGCCTCGACTCGGCGCCGGGAGGCGCGCCGGCCGCCGGTTCGTCGGCATCGAGTGGGCGCCTGGGCTGGGACTACATCACATCAACCACCCGCAACGATTCCTCGGTCACGGGCTGGAACGTGATGGCGCTCAAGAGCGCGCTGGCCGCGGGCCTGAATGTCGGCGCTGGCATGGACGGGGCCAAGCGCTGGCTGGAACGGGTCTGGCAGAACGCCAATCCGCAGTGGCGATCGCTCGACGCCTACACCGGCCGCGCGATCATGCCCTATGCCTATTGGGATGATTCCCACCGCATGACCTTCCTCGATCACGGCAATGCGGAGGTCGACAAGCATGTCGGCGTGAATCTGTCCTGCGTCGGCATGGTCTGCGCCGTGTTCCTCGGCCACCACGCCGGCGATCCGATGCTCGAGTCCTTCGCCAACGAAGCGATCGCCTCCATTCCCGCCGCCTATCCGTTCAACACCTACTACGTCTATTACAATACGCTCGGCATGTTCCAGGTCGGCGGCGAGCGCTGGAAGAGATGGAACGGCTCCGTGCGCGATGTGCTGGTGAACGCGCAGCGCAAGGAGGCCTCCTGCTTCGACGGCAGCTGGGACTGGAAGGACACGCGTTTCTACGGCAGCGACATCGGCCGGGTGCTGAGCACCGTCTACAACTGCCTCAGCCTCGAGGTCTATTACCGCTACGCCCAGGTCGCGGTGAAGAAGTGAGCACGGCGCCCGACCATGATCGGCACCTCCAGGAGAACCGCGTGAGCGCATCACGACTCGACCAGCTGCTCGACGATCGGCAGCGCGGTTCCACCCTGCCGCAGGCGTTCTATACCGATCCCGAGGTCTTCGCCGCGGACATCGACCGGGTCTACTCCCGCAACTGGCTGTTCGCCGGCCACAGCTGCCAGCTCCGACGCTCAGGCGATTACGTGACCTTCGACACCGGTCCCATCGCGCTCATCATCACCCGTGACGACGACGGCGTTCTGCATGCCCTGGCGAACACCTGCCGCCATCGTGGATCGCGCATCCTCTCGAAGACCTGCGGACACGCCGGCAAGCTGGTCTGCCCCTACCACCGCTGGAGCTACGCCAGCGACGGATCGCTGACGCAGGCGAAATGGATGGGGGACGGATTCCGAAAGGATGCCTACGGGCTGGTCCGTTCGCACGTTCGCGAGATCGCCGGGCTGATCTTCGTCTGCGTGGCCGAGGACCCGCCCGATTTCGACTTGGCGCATGCGGCCATCGCGCCGCAGCTGGCGCCGCACGGCCTGGAGCGGGCCAAGGTCTGCGCGGTCGAGGATTACGAGATCAAGGCGAACTGGAAGGTCGTCTTCGAGAACAACCGCGAATGCTACCACTGCCCGAGCGGCCACCCCGAATACACCCGCATCAATTTCGACATCGGCATGCCCGGAGACCAGCGGGTCGGGAGCGACTACGAGGGCATCCTCGCGTCGAGGCGCGCGCGTTGGCACGCCAATGGTCTCGCGCACACCGAACAGGTCAATTTCCCGAACGGCTCGTGGTTCCGCTGCGCGCGCATGCCGCTGCGGGAGGGCTTCGTCACTGAAAGCCTCGATGGGCGGCCGGTGGCGCCGCTGATGGGCGATCTGACGGATCCCGACGCCGGAAGCCTGCGCATCATCGCCTTCCCGAACGCCTGGTTCCATGCCAACAGCGACTACTTCAACTCGACCCAGCTCATCCCGGTCGGTCCGAACCGCACCCGGGCGCGGATCGTCTACCTGGTCCACGAGGATGCCCGCGAGGGCGTCGATTACGATCCCGCGCGCGTCACCGAGTTCTGGAAGGTCACGACCGAGCAGGACTGGCGTCTGTGCGAAAACAACCAGGCGGGCATCGAATCACGCGATTACCGCCCGGGACCCTTGTCTCCGGTGACCGAATCCGGGGTGGAGACGCTGGCGACCTGGTATCTGGATCAATTGCGAAGCCCCGCAGTGACGCGAAGATCGCACGCATGTTCGTCAGCATGAGCGGCTATCCCTTCGTCAAAGTCGACTTCGAGAACCGGCCAGACCGCTGCCGCTGCGCGCACCGCGCATTCGGCGATACCTGAACATAGAAAGGCATCAGATGTGGATCTTCGTCATCGTCCAGGACCTCGACGAATACCGGCGCGACGGCGCGGGTGGCGGGCTGGTCAAGGCGCGGCTCGAGGAAGCCTCGGGCGAGCCCTGTCTGGTCGTGCCGTTCCAGCGCTTCTCTCCACGACTGGTCGAAGAGCTGAAGCCGCGGGCGGTCGCGATGAGCGGCTTCGGCGGGCACTTCGAGAGCCGCGAGCCGTCGGCGTGGACGGGGATGCACGCCTACCTGAAGAGCACCGAGCTGCCGACCATCTGCTTCTGCGGGAGCCATCAGCTGCTCGGATTCTCGGAGGATGGATCGCTCGATCGCGGAGAACGGCTGCATGACCAACCGATGCGCCCCCTCGCGCCCGAGGAGGACCTGCCGCGCAATGCGCAGCTGCTCGGCTGCGGCTACGACCTCTCGGGATACTATGTCGCCGACGGATTCTTTCCGATCAGGCGACTCGTCGAGGACCCCCTGTTCGAGGGCCTGCCGCCGACCATGCACCTGTGCTGTTCGCATTACTGCGAGGTCAAGACGCTGCCCGCTGGCTTCGTCGCCCTCGCCAGCAGCGGCCATTGCGCGATCGAGGCGATGCGTCACCGCACCCGCCCAATCTACAGCACGCAGTTCCACCCCGAGGCATTCAAGAGCCCGTTCCTGGACGGCCAGCGGCTACTGCGGAATTTCGCGGTGATCGTCGAGCGCTTCTGGGCGGCACGCCGCGTGTCGGCGAAGGCAGGCGAAGGCTGATCCGGGGCCGACAGCGGCGCCCGCGCTCAGACCTGCGGCTGGTGCACGTCGATGAAGCGGCCGGTGTCAGCGGATTCGCGCGCCGCCAGGCAGGCGAAGGCGCTGTCGAGGCCGGCCTTGATCGGACAGATCGTTTTGGCCTTGCCCTGCACCACCTCGACGAAGTTCTTCGCCAGGATCTGATCGCCGCCGCCATGGCCTTCGCCGAAGGCCGGGGTCATCACGTCGTCGAACGGCTCGTGGTGCCAGACGCGCTTCAATTCCTTGCGGTTCCAGTCGAACGAGATCGTCCCGTTCCAGCCGGTGACCGTGGCCCCGCGCGCGCCGGCGCTCCGCTTCACGAAGAATATCTGGGTGTAGACGCCCTTGGCGCCGTTGGCGAATTCGAGCAGCGCGCTCGAGGAATCCTCGTTCATCCCCGTCTCGGGCGTGCCGATGCCCTCGTAGAAGGACACGCTCGGGTCGGGATTCTTGCCCTTGGTCGAGGCATCGCGGAAGACGCGGCCCTTCGAGGTCATCGCCGCCACGCGCACGATCGGGGCGCCGGCGAGGTACATGAGATAGTCGAGGTCGTGCGTCGCCTTCTGCAGGAACAATCCGCCGGTGATCTTGTAGTCCTTGTACCACGAGTCGAAATACACCGAGCCGTAGGGCACGTAGTTGATGCCCAGAATATGCTCGACGCGCCCGACCGCGCCCTCGTCGATCAGCCTGCGCGCGCGCACGCACAAGGGGGACACGCGCAGCGGGAAGCTCACCACCACCTGGCATTTCGATGTGGCGAACGCCCGCTCGAGCGCGGTCGCCTGCTCCATCGAGTTGGACACCGGCTTCTCGAGGTAGAGCGGCAGGTCGTAGGCGGCGACCTGCACCGCGTACGGGGTGTGCAAGTCGCAGCGCGTGCCGATGGCGATCGCATCGGGCTTCCCGACCTCGATCAGCTCCTTCACGGTCGAATGGAATTTAGCATCCGCGCGGCTGTCCTCGGGCAGGCGGCCGCGCGCCTTCTCCTGGTCCGGATCGAGGACCGCGGTGACTTTCAGCTCGGGACAGACCTCCTTGAAGGCCTTGACCATTCCAGAGATGCGACCGCCGCAGCCGATGATGCCGAGCTTCATGGAGACTCTCCCGCGAGGTGTGATCCTCGTCTATTTGAGGTCGAAGATCGCCTGCATCGCGCGCGCGGTGTTGTGCACCAGCACCTGGGGCGCGTGCTTGTAGAACGGGACCGGCGGGATCATCTCGGCGGTGCACCAGCCGTCGTAGCCGACCTTGCGCAGCGCCTGCATGACCTGCGGCCAGTCGAGATCGCCGGAGAGCAGATCGACGAAGCCGTCGACCGTCCCCACCGCGCGGCGGTAGTCCTTGAAGTGCACGCGCTTGATGCGCTTGCCGAGGATCGAGATCCAGTGCTGCGGATAGCCGTATGCCAGCGAGTTGCCGACATCGTAGTAGGCGCCGACGTTCGCCGATCCGAACGAGTCGATGAACGTGCGCATCTCGAGCGGCGAGAGCAGGAACTTGTTCCACACGTTCTCGATGCCGATCGTGACCTTGAGCTTCTCAGCGAGCGGAACCGCCACCTTCACGAACTCGGTCGCCCGTTCGTAGGCGAGATCGTACGGCACCACTTCGCAGTTCGGGACGAAATCCGCGCCGACCGCGCCCGGGACCACGAGGATCGCATCGAGGCCGAGGCCGGCCGCGCACTCGATCTCCTTCTTGAGGATCGCCGACGCCTGCTTGCGCACCGCCGCATCGGCGCTCACCGGATTGGTGCCCCAGTACATGCCGGTGGCGAGGCCCGAGATCTGGATGCCGATCTTGTCGGCCATCTTGCGGATCTTGGTGAGGTCCGCCTCGGTCGACTTCATGTTCACCGGACCGTCGCCCGAGAGGTCGATCTCGAAGCCCTCGAAGCCGGCGGCCTTCGCCAGCTTGAGCTTGCCCTCGAGGTCCTCGGGGCCGTAGAACGACCAGATGCTGATGGATTTTTTCATGGTTGATTCCGTTTCGTGTCTGGAGCGCTCAGAGTTTGACGATCTTGCCGGTCTCGGCCGACTTCAATTCGGCGAGGACGACGCGCAGCGATTCCGATCCGTGCTCGAGGGTGGCGATCTTCGGCGTCGCCTTCTTCTCGAGGCAGTCGATGAAATAGCGTAGTTCGTTGTAGTAGCCGCCGAGCGACGACAGGTTGCCGGTGCCGGCCTTGGACTCGCCGGCGCTGGGCGCGTTGACCGCCATCGGCTCGGCCTTGGCGTTGCCGATGGTGTACTTGATGCTCGGGGTCTGGGTCGAATCCATCTCGACCGAGCCGTTCTCGAACACCGCCTGGAAGGCCATCTGGAAGCCCCAGCTGGTACCGTAATTCCAGCCGCCTTCGGCCTGCACCGACACACCCTTGTAGATGTAGGTGGTGAAGATGTGGCTGTAGCCCGAGAAATCCTTGGTCGCGGTGGCGAACACCGCCTTCGGCGTTCCCAGCAGGTGGGTCACGTAGTCGGTGTCGTGGATGTGCAGGTCGACCGCGGCGCCCATCGAGCGCTTGCCCTTGTTGAGCCAGTTGTCGACGCTGTACCCCGGGCGGCCGGCGCGGCGCTGCAGGGTGAGGCTCAGCAGCTTGCCGGCCTTCTTCGATTTCACGAACGCTTCGAACGCCTGGTACTCGGGCCAGAAGCGCAGGCACTGGCCGACCATGAACTTGGTCTTCGATTTCTTCAGCGCGGCCTTGATCTTGGTGGCGTTGGCCATCGAGATGGTCAGCGGCTTCTCGCAGAACACGTTCTTCTTCGCCGCGAGCGCGGTGAGCACCGCGTCGGCGTGGAGATCGGTCGGCAGGCAGACGTCGACGACATCGGCTTCGACCTCCTTCAGCGCCTCGGCGAGGCTGCCGTAGATGGGAACCTGGAGGCCGATCTTGTCGCCCTGTTCGCGCGCCTTGTCCGGAAGCGTGTCGACGATGGCGACGATCTTGGCTTCGGGGATCTGGGCATAGGCCTGGGCGTGGATGCCGCCCATGAAGCCGAAGCCGACGAGGATGACTTTTTGCATGTGGGACCTAGCGGGGTGGAGGCGTGGAGTGGGATCGGATGGGAGTGATGAGGTCGGCGGCGCGCAGCGCGTGGCGCGGTATTCAGACGTTCATTTGCCGCGAGGGAACAACTTTCTGTACATCGACGCGTCGTATGGCTTCCAGCTATCCTCGAGCAGATATTCCACTGGTGGAGCGGCGGTGACGCGGTCGACCAGGGCCGATATCTGCGGCTGGCTCACGAAACAGCCGATGGAATCGAGCTTGCGCTGGAACATCGCCTTCTCGGCGCGGACCTCGACGGTCGGCGGCGACGGGAACGGACAGTACACGGCGAAATCGAAACGTCGGGGCAGCGGGATCGGCTCGCCGAGCTCCAGCCAGATCGCGCCGGAGGCGTGGAACACCGAGATCGCAAGTTCGTTGCCGACCACCTGGTGATCCGGGTGCAGATCGGCTGACGTGGGCGCGAACACCAGGGTGGGCCGCACCTGGCGCATGACGCGAGTCATCTCCCACGCGATGCCGGTGATGGTTCCGTCGGGCCGCGTCTGGCAGCCCTGGTGCGCGGACAGGCCGCTGTCGGGAAAACCCATCCAATGCAGGCGATCGGGCGTCACGCCGATCATGCGCGAGCTCTCCTCCATCTCGCGGCGGCGACGTTCGACGATGCCCGAGCGGTCCTCCTGGCGAGAGAATCCCATGCGACCGTCGCTGACGATCGCGATGTGCACGTCGACCCCGGCCGCGCGCGCGCTCATGATGGAAAGGCCCATGCCGAGCACCGCGTCGTCGTCGTGCGGCACCATCACCAGCCAGGTACCGGCCGCACCGAGTGCCACGCTGATGTCGCCGTGACGTTTGAGGCGCGGCGTGCGGGTGGTGGTGGTCGAGCCAGATTTGGTCGCTGGAGTCTTGGGCATCGGCGGAACTCTAGTCCGACCCCCCCGTGCGCAAGGGGGCCGCGGCCTCGGACCGAGCCCGACACGACATCGCAACCAGCTGCTGTATCAATCGTTTATGGAAGCACGGCGAATAGCTGGGATAGTCCGGTCAATGACCGACGGCCCCGACCTGCTCCGGACGCATCCGATGATCCCTGCCCGCCGTACCCCTGGCATGAACATCCTGCGCCTCGCTGCGATCGTGCTGCTCACTGCCTGCGCCTGCGTCAGCCCGGGCGCGGTCGAGCCCGCCAAGGAACCGACCACGCCGACCGCAACTCCCAACGAGCCGCTTCCGACCACCGAGGCCGAGTGGAAGAAGCGGCTGACCCCCGAGCAATTCAAGGTCTGCCGCGAAAAGGGCACCGAGACGCCGTTCAAGAATGCGTATTGGAACAACCACGACGCCGGAACCTACCGCTGCGTCGCGTGCGGCGAACCGCTGTTCTCATCGAAGGCCAAATTCGAATCCGGAACGGGATGGCCGAGCTTCACCCAGCCTCTCGTCGCGAAAGCGGTTGCCGTCGGCGTCGACGACAGCCACGGCATGCAGCGCGACGAGGTCACCTGCCATCGCTGCGGCTCGCATCTCGGCCATGTCTTCAGCGACGGTCCTGCGCCGACCGGGAAACGCTATTGCATGAATTCGGTCAGTTTGTCGTTCGTCAAGGATCCCGAGGCACCAGTGAAGGCGCCTTGAGACCGTCCGGGTCCCGCCTCCGGGGCAATGACTCGACACATGATTCAGGGAGGCTTTCGACGGAGACCTGAGAACCCAGGACTCAGAACGGCCCCGTCTACACCACCTTCAGCAGTTCGACCTCGAAGATCAGCGTGGCGTGCGGCGGGATCACTCCGCCGGCGCCGCGCGCACCGTACGCGAGTTCGGATGGGATGGTCAGTTCCCAGCTCGCGCCTTCTTTCATCAGCTGCAGGGCCTCGACCCAGCCGGCGATCACGCCGGTGACCGGGAAGGTCGCAGGTTGGCCACGTTCGAACGAACTGTCGAAGACGGTACCGTCGATCAGCTTGCCACGGTAATGGACGCTCACCGAGTCAGATCTCTTCGGTTGCTTGCCAGCGCCGGCTTTGAGCACGCGGTACTGCAATCCGCTCGGCAATGTGGTGACGCCGGGCTTGGCCTTGTTGGCGTCGAGATGGCTGCGGTCCTTGCTCATGGGTCCTCCGTTGGTGCGCTCACCATGGGATTTCCGCGCGGTCGCGCCAGAACTTGCCGCTGAGCGTCTGATCGGCTTCGAGCGCGAGCCAGACCGCGGTGTCGGCCCCCTCGCCGACGCTGCGCGTGGCGCCCGGGCCGCCCATGTCGGTCTTCACCCAGCCGGGGCACATGCTGTTGACGGCGATGCGATGGGTCGCGAGCTCCGAGGCCAGCGTCGCGGTGAGGGCGTT
This sequence comes from Planctomycetota bacterium, assembly GCA_013816415.1. Taxonomy (GTDB): domain Bacteria; phylum Planctomycetota; class UBA11346; order UBA11346; family UBA11346; genus JACCZE01. Next base: position 548 of record JACDEN010000045.1, on the reverse strand, counting down.
GAGCGCCGTCTTCGACATGCGGTAGGCGGCGTAGCCGGCCGCCATGTCGCTCAGCGCGCCCATGCCGCTGGAGAGGTTGATGATGCGCGCGGACTTGCTCGAACGCAGGAGCAGCAGCAGCGCTTGGATCATGCGCATCGGGCCGAGCACGTTGGTGCGGAAGGTGTGCTCGACCACTTCCGTCGCCACCGCGGACGCGGCGGCGTCGCGCTTGTCGAACACACCCGCGTTGTTGATGAGCACGTCGAGCCGGCCGGGCGCGCGGCCGAGCCGTTGCGCGAGCCCGGTGACGCTCGCCGCATCATCGACCGCCACCTGCTCGACGGTCACGCGGGCGGCGAGGGCGCCGAGGGACGCCTTCGCGGCCTGGCCCTTGGCCAAGTCGCGCACGCCCATGATCACCTGCGCGCCACGCTCGGCGAGCTGACGGCATGCCTCGAGGCCGATGCCGCGGTTTCCGCCGGTGACGAGAGCCAAAGCCATCGGTGGACATTGAAGCGCGCGCGCCGCTTACGTTCGGTAAGCTAGCGGCGTCGAAGGGAAGTATC
>JACDEN010000443.1 GCA_013816415.1 Planctomycetota bacterium | reverse complement strand
CCCGCGATCGATGCCGCGGGCACCCTGACCTACACGCCGGCGGCCGATGCCAACGGCAGCGCGACGATATCCGTGCAGGCCCACGATTCGGGCGGAGTGGCGAACGGCGGCAGCGATACCAGCGCGGTCCAGACCTTCGTGATCGCGATCACCGCGGTGAACGATGCGCCGTCGTTCACCCGCGGCGCCGACGTGAGCGTCGCCGAGGATGCCGGCGCGCAGGTCGTCAGCGGTTGGGCGAGTGCGATCGTCAGCGGTCCGGCCGATGAATCCGCTCAGGCCGTGTCGTTCGTGGTGAGCGTCGATCATCCGGAATTCTTCGCCTCGGCCGGGCAGCCGGCGATCACGTCAGCCGGAACCCTCGCCTTCACGCCAGCGGCTGCAGGCACGGCGGTGGTGACGGTGACGCTGCGCGACAACGGCGGTACCGCCAACGGTGGTCTCGATACCAGCAGCGCCCAGACCGTCCGCATCGTCGTCACCCCGACCGGCGGCGGCACCGATGACGGCACGCCTCCGACCATCGGCAACGTCGTCCTGACCATCACCGGTGGCTTGACCGGCGACCAGACGGGAACCGTGGGCGGCGAGCTGCTCCACTTCACCGATACCCATCAGCCGGTCACCTTCAGCGTGTCGGCTCCGGTCCAGGGCGGAACGCTGACTGACATATCGGTCACGACGTCCGACGGCCAATCGGTGACCGCGACCAGCGGATCCGGCGCCTTCACTCCGCTCGGCGATGGCCGCATCACCCTGACGGCGACCGCGACGGCGACCTCGTCCGGCGGACTCACGGCGACGGGCGTTTCGCTGCCCGCGATCGTGATCGCCGACGGGACGCCGCCGGTGGTCACGGATCTGCAGGCGCTGCAGAATCCGGACAGCCTGTCGTCCGGCGTCGCCATGCGCTCGAGCATGACCAACGATGCCGACGCGGTGTTCCTCAATGGCGCATCGTGGTCGGACGACGTCACTCTGCGAGCGCAGTACGGCATCAATGCCTTTCCGCGCAGCGGCTTCGCCCTGCGCATCGGCATCGACGACCTGTCGGGCGTCGGGCTCTCGGCGGCGCAGACCGGATACGCGCAGGCGGGCCAGAGCGTCGCCCTGGTCGGAGACGCCTCCGCCCCCGGCAGCGACCTGGCGGTACGGCTGACCGGCTTCGACGGCGTCGCCGAGAGCGCGACCTACACCAGCACCTTCACGGTCGGCACCACCAAGGGTCTCTACACCATCCACGCGTCGATCACCGATCGCGCGGGCAATACCACCGAAGCCGATCTGTTCAAAGCGTGGGTGGATGTGACCGCGCCCGAGGTGGCCCTCGCCGTCCAGCCGCTGCCATCGGTCGCGGTCCAGGCGCCGAAGTTCCAGCTCGGACAATCGAGCGGAAACGGATATCGGCTGACCCAGCTCTCGCCGGCGCTGTTCGTCGCCGCGACTCCCGACGCGATGCTCCTCTGGCAGGGATCCCAGAGCGATGCGACCCTGATGAAGAAGCTCGTCGGGACGCCCGAGGTCCCGTTGTCCGCCGGAGCCGCCGCGCTGCTGCCGGTATTCCAATTGCGGCAGGGCATCGATCTGGTGACGGCCTATGCGGCGGCCAAGGATTGGAGCAATGCGATCGGACAGACGACGGTCACCGCGATGGATCGCGCCGGCAACCAGGCGACCGCCGCCGTGCTCGCCCAGCTGCGGGTGATGCACGCTCCTGACATCGCGACGACTCCAACATCGACGCCGATCCAGGTCCGCTTGCCCCTCGCGCCGAGCGAGCAGATCTCCGAACAGCCGACCTCGGGTGGATTCACGGCGGTGTACGAGGCTGGCGGCGTGCAGAAGTCCCTCGCGATCGGAGGCAGCGAGCACGACGAGAACGTCGCGTGGGTGGTGGGCACCGGCGGCGCGCCGCATCTCGGCGCCATCACCGGCTCGCTCATCGTCGACAAGGAGAATATCAAATACCTGGCAACCCTTGGCGAGACACCGGTGTCGCCGCGCGTGCTCAACGTGCCTGCGTCGTGGCAGACGGCCCAGAGCGTCATCGCTCTGCGTCTGACGAAGAGCGGCTTGACCAATCCCTTCGTCGCGCGAACGGCCCTCAGCCAAGGGCCGACGCCCCAACCCATCCAGGATGCGCAAGATCCCATTTCGCACCTGGTGGTCCATCTGTCGGCGCAGGACCGTGCGGTGTACGCGGGCACGACGTCGAGCGATCCGCTCATCGCCGTGGATGGGAGCGCGTTCTGGAGTGCGCACCCTGGGCTGTTGGATTATGGATTCACCCAAGGCACGATCGACAGCAGCAAGCTGGTGTGGCTGCGCCTCGGAGTGCGGTGGCCGACGCCGTCGACCCCCGGCATCGATCAAGCCGTCGAATCACCGACGACGGCGTACGCGCGCCCCGTCGGCCATTGGGTGGTCGGCATTCCATCGTACCGCAACTGCGACACCCAGCCGTTCCGGTGGGATCCTCAATTCAATGGTCCGATCGCGAGCGAAGAGGACCCCGCCAGCCGCAACGCGACGGTGAGCCTCGATCGGACCGTCGACGGGGGATACATCCGAATCGGCTACCGGCGTGAGACCACCAGCGCCCCGCCGACGGGGCCGGTGACGTTGCCCGGGTACCTCGGTACGATCTTCACCCATACCTTCAAGACCGATACCACCGGGTGCTTCGGCGGCGGCCTGAGCATCCAGACGTTCACGAAAGACTGGCTGAGCGCCTACATGGTCACGGTCGACCAGACGCCCGGATCCACCGGGACGGTGCGCACGCAGGCGGGGTATCACGGCCTGGACGTCCTGAAGATCGAGAACGACGTGATCGCGACGGGCTCCACCACGTTGCGCATCTCGGGTGGATTCATCACTGACACGTTCGGACCGAGCAGCGTCACCCCCGACCTGGACGCCATCCGATTCATGGATCCCGCCAAAGAGACGGCGAAGCTCGCTGAGTTGAATGAGCCGGCCGTCGAACTGAATCTCGCATCCGCGCAGGCGGAACTGCTCGCGTATTCACGCAACTCGATGCCCGGCCTGCTCACGTATACCCAGGGCTTCTCGCAGCCCATCGCCCAGGCGGCGTACGACAAATCAGCCTCGGTGGTCCTGGCGCAGACGAATGCGCAGCAGGCCCTCACCGCTGCGAATCAAACACTGTCGCAGAAGCAGACGGCGCTCTCAAGCGCGCGGGGCGATCTCGCCGCCGCGCAGGCGGAACTGGCGGCGGCGACGACCCCAGTGGAAACAGCGGCGGCGCAGAGCCACATCGTCACGGCGACCGCGGCCGTCGCCGCGGCGCAGACCGCCGTCGATGCCGCCCGCATCTCGCAAGCGGATGCATCCGCGTTGGTGGATGCCTGCGCGGCCGCCATGGCCGAGCGCGTGCTGGCCAACCAGGGGCTCAACGGCGGAACGGTCCAGGGACATGTGGATTGCTGCAGTCATGTGATCACTGCGATGCGCCTGATCGCCTGGCAATATTGTGCTGCCTAAGATGATTTCGGACTTCCATCGTGAGCAAGTCTCACAAGGATCCGACCATGTCCACCACCTCAGACTCCAAGCCCAAGCGCCACTGGTCATCCGCCGACAAGGCGAAGC
>JACDEN010000442.1 GCA_013816415.1 Planctomycetota bacterium | reverse complement strand
CTGCTGACGCGCGAACATCAGGCCCCCTGGAGCGGACGCGTGCTGGTGCGCATGCCCGACGGCGTGCGCGGCTACCTGTCGCTGGCGGACACGCGCAGCGATCCCTGACCGGACCTGACCGGGGATCGGTCGAGCCGGCTTGCGTTCGCGCCTCCCGGCTTCACGTTCGGCTCGCCCATGCCGGTCACCGCGCCCCAACCAGAGTTGCAGACGAAGGAGGAGACGGCGACCTCGCCGCTGTGGAACGTGGTGCTGCACAACGACGACGACCACACCTACGAATACGTGATCGAGATGCTGGTGAAGCTGTTCGCGCATTCGCCCGAGCGCGCGTTCCAATGCGCCTGCGAGGTGGACAGCGCCGGCCGCTCGATCGTCGAGACCACGAGCAAGGAGCGCGCGGAACTGAAGCTCGAACAGATCCATGCCTTCGGACCGGATTGGCGCATCCCGCGCTGTCAGGGCAGCATGAGCGCGACCATCGAGGCCGCGCGCTGACCTGAGCAACCTGAGGAACCGGAAGCGGCGGGACTCTTTGCGGCCCCGGCATGCGTAGGGTATACTTCGCGTGGAACACCGTGGCCACCCATCGCTATCTGAATTCCCGCCGTGATCGCTGGCTGCTCTCCGGCATCATCGGGGCGGCGCTGGTGGCATCGGCCTGGGTGTGGTGGACGGCCAATCGAGTGGATCGGCACCAGGATGAAGCGCGCTTCGAGAGACGTATCGAGGAGCTCAGCGGCCGCATCTCCGCCCTCCTGCGCGTGTACTCCGCACACATCAATGGCGTCCAAGGGCTCTTCGCCGCCAGCCGGTCGGTCGAATCCGACGAATGGGACACCTTCTTCGACACCATGGCCATGGGCAACCGCTACCCTGGGCTGCTTGATCGCATGTATTGCCAACGCGAGACTCCGGCGTCGCTCGCGGATCTGCGCAGCCGCCTGCAGACGTCGGGTGTCAGCGCAGCCGACATCGATAACATTTGCGGCAGGCGCTTCGATTCTTCTGCTGTCGACTATTTTCCGGTCATCTACGATCATCCGCACGATGGACGGGTCATCGGCCACGACATCGCCGCGGATCCGGCCTGTGCAGGATCGATCGCACTCGCCCGCGATACCGGCCAGATCTGGCTGTCCGCTCCGCTCAGCCTCTCGCGTGACGCCAATCCTCAGCCGGCATTCCGTCTGATCGCGCCCATCTACCGCAATGGTCGCCCGCGACTGACCCTCGATCAGCGCCGCGCGGCCTTCATCGCGGTCGTCGTCTGCAACTTCCGCATCCGCGATCTGCTCGAAGACGTGGTCGAGAAGGACAGCAATGACATCGACATCGAGATGGTGGACACCGATCTCTCCGGGCGGGAGATCCTCCTCTACGATCGCCGCACGGACATCGCGGCGCGCGATTCCGCCTGTCCGGCATGGTACCACCGCCGGATGACGCTGCCATTCGGCGGCCGCGCGTGGCGCATCGACTTCGCCAGCACCCCGGAGTTCGAGAGCGCCGCCACCCACGATCGCGCGCGCTGGGCGACCGCCTGCGGGATCGCCGGCGGCTTGCTGATGATCCTCCTGGCCTGGGATACCCTGCAGGGCCGTCAGCGCGCCCGCCAGCAAGCCGAAGGGATGGCGTCCTCGCTGCGCAGGAGCGAAGCCGAAGTGTCGAAGCTGGCGTTGGTCGCTGCCAAGACCGACAACGGCGTGATCATCACCGATGCGAGCGGCCTGATCGAATGGGTGAACGACGGATTCCTGCGCATGACCGGCTACGACCAGGCGGAGGTCGTCGGCCGCAAGCCGGGAGCCCTGCTGCAGGGTCCCGACAGCGACGACTCGCAGATCAGCATGATGCGCGCGCGACTCGGCGCGCACAAGCCGTTCACCGCGGAACTGGTCAACTACCGCAAAGACCGCAGCCAATATTGGGTGGTCATCGAAGCACAGCCGATCTTCGACGCGGCCGGCGTGCTGGTGAATTACATCGCCATCGAACGCGACGTCACCGAGCGGACCGAGGTTCACCACCAGTTGCGCCGATCCTACGAAGAGACCGAGTCGCTGCTCTCATCGATCTCCGCGGTGCTGATCAGCGTCCAGGACGACGATCAGATCGTGCGCTGGAACCAGGCCGCGGAGCGCCTGTTCGCGCGCGACATGGACCAGGTGATCGGACGGACCTTGTCCCAGTGCGAGGTGCCCTGGGATCTGGCTGGGATCATGGATATCCTCGCCCGTTGTCGGAACACCGACGCCGCGCTCCCCGCGCACGACGTGCGCTATTGGCGCGCGAACGGCAGCGAAGGCGTCATCGAGATGGGTTGCAGCGTGACCAGGAACGATCGCGGGGAACGCCTGATCACCCTGGTCGGCCTCGATGTCACCGACCGTCGCGTGCTCCAGAGCCATCACAACCAGGCGATGAAGCTGGAGTCGATCGGACAACTCGCCGCCGGAGTCGCCCACGAAATCAACACGCCGACCCAGTTCGTCGGAGACAATCTCCATTTCCTCGCCGAAAGCTTCGCCGCGCTGACGAGCGTGCTCGCTGGACGCGGACGCCTGATCGACGCGATCCGCGCCGGCCCGGTCAGCGCGGAGCAGGTCGCCGCGGCCGACGCCAGCGCGCAGGCCGCGGATCTCGACTACCTGACCGAGGAGATCCCGAAAGCGATCCAGCAGTCGCTCGAGGGAATGAGGCGCGTGGGTGATATCGTCGGAGCGCTCAAATCATTCTCGCATCCCGATTCGGACGGCAGGCAGTCCGTCGATCTCTCGAAAGCCTTGCAGAGCACGCTGGTGGTCGCTCGCAACGAGTACAAGTACGTCGCCGACGTGGTCACGGATTTCCAGCCCGATCTGGCGCTGGTGGCGTGCCTGCCTGGCGAGATCAACCAGGTCTTCCTCAATCTCATCGTCAACGCGGCCCAAGCCATCTCCGACGCGGTCCATGGCACCGATCGCCGCGGGACGATCACCGTGTCGACGCGCTCCCGTGCCGACGACTGGGTCGAGGTGCGCATCGGAGACACCGGCACCGGCATCCCCGATGGCGTGCGCGAGCGCATCTTCGACCCCTTCTTCACCACCAAGGAGGTCGGGCGCGGCACCGGCCAGGGCTTGTACATCGCCCGCGACATCATCGTCTCGAAGCACGCCGGCTCGCTCACCTTCGAGACCGAGCTCGGCGTCGGCACCACCTTCATCGTGCGCCTGCCGATTGCCACGCCGGACAACGCCGACGGCAAGCGGCTGTCGTCTCTCCATCTGGCGGTCAAGGCGCCTGCGCCCAGCAGCACGTAGCGCGAGACTGGCAGTAGGGGTTGCGCCATCACCGTGCGCGCGACACTCGGTCATGGCCAGCACGGATCTGCGGTTCGCATCGCGCGCGGAGCACCGCGCCTGGCTGCATGACCAGGCGAAGCTGCCGCGCGGTTTCCGCGTCGGCGCCAGCCGCTTCGAGTTTGTTCCCGCTGAGGTCGCAAAGCCGGCGCGCATGACCGCGACCATCATCGCCCTCGACCACCCGACCCCGTCCTTCGCGCTGATGTTCACCCGCAACGCCTTCCCCGGCGCGCCGGTGATCATCGGGCGCGAGCGGTCTGCCGGGGCCGAC
>JACDEN010000441.1 GCA_013816415.1 Planctomycetota bacterium | reverse complement strand
GCCGCCTGATGTCCGATCCGAACGAGGGTTCCGACAAGGAGGCCCGCGTCCTGGATTGCCTGGTGCAGAACATGCCCGCCGAGTGCGCGCTGATCTTCCGCCGCGATCCGGCGAGTGGCAAGCTGGTGCCGGGCGCGGTGCGCACCTCGGCGCCGCACGTGCGCCCGGTGATCAGCCGCTCGATCATCAAGAAGACGTTTTCCGAGAACAAGGCGCTGCACAGCGCCAACGCGCAGGAGGACGAGCGCTTCGATCGCACCGTCAGCGTGGTCGCGCAAGGGATCCGCTCGGTGATCTGCGTGCCGCTGGCGATCGGCGGCCACACCCGCGGAGTGCTCTATCTCAGCCGCGTGACCGGCGCCAGCCCGTTCGACCAGTTCGACCTCGAGCTGGTCTCGGCGTGCGCGATCCAGATCGGACTCGCGCACCACGGCATGGAGGAGCGCCGCCATCACCGCGCCGCTATGTGGCAGATGATGTTGACCATGATCCGCTCGCTCGAGACGCGGCTGGCGACCCTCGGCGGCAGCGAGCGCTGTGCGCGCACCTGCCAGGCGCTTGCCGAAGCCATGCACCTGAGCGCCTCGAGCCGCGACCGCCTGAAGCAGGCGGGGCTCCTGCACCGCTTCCCCAAGCTGGTCGGCGAGGCCAAGGGCGCGGACGGCAAGCGCAATGCGGCGAAGGCGATGGAGCTGCTGGAATCCGTCGATGACCTCGAACCGGTGCTGCCGCTGGTGCGCATGGCCTACGAACGGGTCGACGGCAGCGGGCCGCTCAAGATCAGCGGCGACGATCTCGACACCGAGGCGCGCATCCTCGCCGTCGCCACGTCGTTCGAGCAGACGATCGCCGAGGATCCGGGCGCCGACCCCAACGCGGTGATCGAGGCACTGATCGCCGACGACGGCTTCGACCGCAACGTCGCGCGCCTGCTGCAGGGCTGCCACCTCGACGGCAGCCTGTACAAGAAGGATGCGCTGTAGGGCGGATCGTCGCGGCCTGGCTCGGGGCGCCCTCGAGCCGCCCATGCCCGCCCGTTTGATCCTGGCCGTCGCGCTCGCCTTCGCCCTCGCCAGCGCCTGCTCGTCGTGCGCGCTCTCGCGCACGCGCTCGGCGTCGGACTCCGAGAAGGCCTCCGTCGCCAGCGCGCTGATCCCGGCGGCGCCGATCGGGGAATTCCGCGCGGATTGGCGGACCTTCCTGCGCGAGCGCAACGTCATCGTCATCGCCGGCGCCGAGATCGAGGATCTCGAGGTCAGCAGCGACGGCGTGTCCGGCTCATTCGGCTTCACCTACCGCCCCGGGTCGTACGCCGGCGCGATGGAGCGCGGCAACGCGGCCGCCTGCATCCGTCCGGGATACTTCCTCACCTGCGCCCATGTCGTCGTCCAGCGGCCGATCAGCATCATCGTCAACAACGGTGACTCGTGGTCCCATGCGCTGGGCGAGGTGGTGTGGTGGGACCGTGACGCCGATCTCGCGCTCATCCGCGCGCCGATCTCGGCGCCCGCGATCTTCGATCTCGCGGCCGCGCCGCCCGAGCCGGGATCGGTGGTCGTCGCCGGAAGCTCGCAGGGTCCCTCGGCGGGGCATGTGATCGGCCTCTCGGGCGGCACGGCCCTCGCACCCCCCGATCGCCTGACCTGCGACCTGCCGACCAAGCCCGGGGACAGCGGCGGGGCGCTGGTGGACGTCACCGGGCGGCTGGTCGGAGTCGTCACCCGGGTGACGGGTCCGGGAGCGGGCGTCCACGACTCGGCGATCCTGGTGCCGGATCGGCTCGAGCGCATCGTCGCCGACGCCGTCCGCGCCGCAGAGAGCCCCTGATTCCCGGCCCTGGGCCCGGTCGAGGGCAATTGGGCTGAAACGCGGCTGACGGCTGCGGCGCTCCAGTGGCGATGCCTCGCTATCGCGCGGCCCTGCAGTCACCAAACCCAGAAGGAGTTTCCGTGTCCAAATTGACATCAACCTGCGCGGCCGCCGCCGTCGTCACCGCCGCGCTGATCGCGGTCGGCTGCGAGTCGGACAACCGCACCTCGCGCTCGACCCAGACCGGCATGTTCAGCGCCGGCGCCGGCCAGGACGTGCCCGAGGGCTACGGCTACGTCAGCCGCCACGTGCTCACCGTCGACCAGACCAACGCCAACCAGGTGCGCCTGACGCCCATCAACACCATCGCCACGGTCGACGCGATCGAGAACAGCACCAACGTCAAGGCCGTCACGCGGATGACCGACTACAAGGGCGCTTACGAAGCAGACGTCCCGCGCGTCAGCCCCGATGGTCAAACGATCCTCTACCAGCTGCGCGAAGAGTACGGCAACATCAACCTGTGGACGATGGCCTCCGAAACCGGCACCAACAAGATCCGCAACACGGAAGGCGACAACCTCAACTTCTACGGCGCGTGGTCGACCAAGGGCGACAAGATCATCTTCTCGTCGAACCGCACTGATCAGAATTCCCACCTGTGGGAGATCAAGGCGTTTGGCGGCGGCGGCGGACTGCGCCGCATCACCGATTCGCGCGAGGCAGACTTCTGGGTGCACGAGGCCCCGACGGCCAACGACATCCTGGCCTACACGCGCTATCAGATCGGCGTGCCGACCATCTGGACCTACAACCGCAAAACCTACCTCTCGACGCAGCTGCGCGTCGGTCGGCAACCGCAGATCTCACCGGACGGACAGAAGATCGTCTACACGGTGTTCGACGAGCAGGAAGGCCACTGGAACATCTGGACGATGAGCATGGACGGCTCGCAGCCGACCCAGCTGACCTCCAACGACGCGGACAACATCACCCCGTCGTGGCACCCGTCGAGCAAGTGGATCATCTTCGCCTCCAACAAGGGCTCGGTGGCGGCCACCGCGCGCGGTTCGAAGGCCGTGAAGAACGAGACCCGTCTCCACAACTTCGACATCTGGATGATGCACGCCAACGGCGAGCACGTCTCGCAGCTGACCGTCAACGGCTCGGATGACGACAACCCGGTGTTCTCGCCCGACGGCAAGACCTTCTACTTCTCGTCGAACCGCGGCCACTCGTACGAGGATCTGAACAAAGTCGGCACCGGCCGCGACATCTGGCGCGCCACCATCACCGACGATGTCGTCAGCATGGACATCGCGCAGCCCAGCAAGGATGTCCCGCCAGCTAAGTAGCAGGGGCTGCGCCCCTACGGCCCGGGGGGCCTACCCCCGGGCTTTGTCGCGGCTCGATTTCGGCGGGAGCCGCCAAAATCGTGGCGGCATCGGCTGCGCCGATTGTATGCCGCCACCGCCGCTCGGCGCCCGAGCGTGAACGTCGGTGGGATCAACCAGTATCGCGAACAGGGCACCGACTTCGGCCGGTGCCCTGTTTTTTGTATCGGGGGCTGTGCCCCCGGGCCCCCACGCACCTTTGTCGTCCTTAAATCCTGGCGGAGACCGCCAGGATTTTTGCGTGATGGGCTTCGCCCATTTTATCACGCAACCAGGTCTCGGCGGTCGGGCTGTTTTTTTTCGGGGGCTGTGCCCCCGGGCCCCCGCGCACCTTTGTCGCCGTTACATCCTGGCCGAAACGGCCAGGATGTTCGCGTGATGGGCTTCGCCCATTTTATCACGCGACCACGGCTCGGCGG
>JACDEN010000044.1:4438-10868 GCA_013816415.1 Planctomycetota bacterium | reverse complement strand
GCCGAACGCCGCCGCCAGCGGCAGCACGAAGGCGAGGGTCTTCCCGGATCCGGTGCGCGCCTGCGCCAGAATGTCGCCGCCCTCGCCGCCGATCCCGGCCAGAGCGAGCGGGATCACGCCAGCCTGGACCGGCGTCGGCGCGCTGATGCCGCGCGCGGCGAGGCTCGCGACGAGCGTTTCAGGAAGGCCGAGGGAGGCGAACGTGACGGGCTGGTCGGTCATAGGGGGGTGCAGACCATAGGACCGGACGCGCTGGAAACGAATGAAATTCCCGCCCCGTACCCTCAGAACCGGACGGTTCGACTTCCCAAACGACCGCCACGACGTCACGACGCCTCGCTTGCGACCTTCCCCTCATCGTCCCTTCCCGGTCCAGAGCCTTCCACCGGCTCTCATCCCCGTGGCGCTCGTGGCGCCGTGGCGGTTCGATCCGGCCGTCGAGTCCTGCCCGCGCGGTCGGCGATCCGGAGCCGGACGCTGGCACTGGAATCACGGGGGTGCACGTGCTCCAATGCGCTCATGGTGGTGCTGGCCCTGACCCGTCTGACCATGGCTGATACCGTCCGCCAACCGACGGTGTGGCTGATGACGGGCATTTCGCTCGCCCTGATCGCGCTCAGCTACGCCTTCGGCATGTTCAATTTCGAAGCCATGGACCGCATGCGCATGCTCGCGACCGCCGGGGTGGCGATCGGCCTGCTCAACGGGCTGTTCCTCGCCGTGGTCGGGACCTCGCAGTCGATCCACGACGAGCTGTCCTCGCGCACCGCGCTGACCTTGTTCGCGAAGCCGCTGGGGCGGGGGCAGTTCATCCTCGGCAAGGCCCTCGGGGTGTGGCTGGCGGTGGTGGCGAGCTGCGCGGTGATCGCGGCGGCGCACCTGCTAGCCCTGCTCTATGCCAGCCACACCGGCTTCGAAGGCGAGGACGACGGCCACCACCACGAGATGTTCGACCCCGAGGTCGTCATCCCCTGGTCGGCGGTGGCGGCCGCGCACCTGCTGGGGATCGCCCATTCGGCCACCCTGGCCTGCATCGCAGCCGTGCTCGCCCTGCGGGTCGGCCTGGTCGCCAACATCGTCATCTGCTTCTCGTTCTTCGTGGTCGGGCACCTGCTCGAGAGCGTCGGCTCCACCGGGGGCGTGCTCATCCCCGCCCTGTCGCTATTCTCGATCGACGACTGCATCCAGCTCGGGCAGCCGGTTTCCTGGGCCTACCTGGGCATGACGGCGCTTTACACGGCGCTGTTCTGTGCAGGCTGGTTGTTCATCGGGCTGGCCGTTTTCAAACGGCAAGACATTCCCTAATCGGACCTTACAGAAGGACTGTACGTGCGCTACGCGATGCTCGGCGACATCCACGGCAACACGGAAGCCCTCACCGCGTGCCTCGCCGCCATCAAGAGCCAGAACGTCGACAAGGTCATCTGCCTGGGCGACATCGTCGGCTACGGCGCCGAGCCGGTGAAGTGCCTCGAGATGATCCGCGAGCTGAAGTGCGACGTGATCGCCGGCAACCATGACTGGGCCGCGGTCGGCAAGCTGTCGATCGACTGCTTCAACGCCTATGCCAAGGCGGCGGCGATCTGGACCCGCGACCAGCTGACCGACGAGCAGAAGGAGTGGCTGGCCAACCTGCCGCTCACCATCACCTACGAGCACTGCGCCGTCGCCCACGGCACCTTCCATCAACCGGAAGCGTTCAATTACATCCAGACCGTGTTCGACGCCCAGCAGAGCTTCGAGGCGCTGAAGGTGCTCGGCGCGCGCCTCGGCTTCCTCGGCCACAGCCATGTGCCGGTCGGATTCTTCGACACCGATCCGATCACCTACACGCTCGACCCCGAGATGCCGGTCGACGAGGATCTCGCGATCATCGTCAACGCCGGATCGGTCGGCCAGCCGCGCGACGAGAACAACAAGGCCAGCTTCGCGGTCTACGACTCGGCGACCAACATGGTGAACATCAACCGCATCGAGTACGACATCGAGGCCGCCGCCGGCAAGATCCGCAACGTCGGACTGCCCGAGATCCTCGCGGCGCGCCTCTACCAGGGAAAATGATCCCGCCGTCGGGTCCCGGACGCGCGACGTCCAGGCCCAAGATCAAATTCTGCGGTTTCACCCGCGACGAGGACGTGCGCGCCGCCGTCGAGCTCGGCGCCGACGCCATCGGCCTGAACCTCGCGCGGGGTCCGCGCCGCATCTCGCCCGAGCGCGCCGCTTCACTCGTCCGTCTGATCCCGCCGTTCGTCACCGCGGTGGCGCTGATGATCGACGCCGACGAGGCGGCGATCCTCGAGGCGATGCGCATCACGCGTTGCCAGGCGGTGCAGCTGCACGGCAGCGAAGCGCCCGAGCTTGCCGAGCGGCTGCGTGTGCGCTTCCCGGTGATCAAGGCCTTCGCCATCGCCGACGCGTCGAGCCTCGCCGCGGTTCGAGGCTATCCCGCCGACGCCTACCTCCTCGACGCTGGCACCCCTGGAACCGGCGGCACCGGTGTGGCCTGGGACCATCGGCTCGCGGATGCGGTCGCGCTCGATCGGCCGGTCATGCTCGCCGGCGGCCTGCGCGCCGCCACCGTCGCCGCCGCCGTCGCGCAGGTGCGACCGTGGGCGGTGGACGTGTCGAGCGGCATCGAATCCGCCCCGGGCATCAAGGAGCGCGCGAAGATGGCCGCGTTCGTGGCGGCGCTGCGCACCTGACCGCGGTCACTCCTTCGTGGGGGCCTTGTCCTGCTTGGCGCCAGCGAGCGAGTTGCCGACCTCCTTGCCGGTCATCTTCAGCTGGGTGTCGAGCTCGGTGATCGGCTGCTTGGTCATGCCGAGCGGGGGGACCCATTTCGGGTTCTTGAGCCAGCCTTCGATCTCGCCCTTCGCCTTGTCGATGAAATCCTTGCTCGCCTCGAGCTTGTCCTTGCCGTCGCTGATGCGCGTGAACTTGCTGTTCTCGCCGTACCATTTGCGGATCGCCTCGACGCGCTGGAACTGGACCTTGTCCTCGGCCAGCCATTTCTGCCAGACGTCGGCCTTGTCGCCGTTGATCTTGACCACGTCGGCGCGCGCGAGTGTCTGTCCGACCAGCGACTTGACCGCCTCGATGCAGTCCTTGTCGCCCACCGCGGCTAGCTTCTCGATCGCCGGCCGCAGCCCAGGCAGGTCTGCGACCTTGATCTGCCCGAGGCCCATGGCGGCGATCGGCCTGATCTTGGGGTCGTCGAGGGCCTTGGTCGTCTTCGCGACCACGTCATCGGTCAGCGCCTTGCTCGCTGGCGTCTTCACCAGGATGAAATCCTTGCCCAGGCATTCGGCGAGGAAGGCCTTGTCGACGCCTGGCTGCGCGAGCCCCTCGACATCCGGGGCGAGCGCGAGCACGTCGTCGATGGTCGACGACAGGCCCAGCCGCTTGACCGCCTTGAGCAGGCCCGCCAGCACGTCCGGCGGGGTGCCCTTGACCAGGTAGGGGTGGAACTTGCCCGCGAGGTTCTTGCGCTTGGTGTCGTTCTCGGGGTTGTCGGCGAGCACCGCGCGGTCGCCCAGGCATTCGAGCGCGAAGACCTTCAATGGCTGGTTGTCGCTCATCGCGAAGTCGACCAGGCGGTCGAGCGAGCCGCTCGAATTCTTCATCATCGCCTGCTTGATCGCGGCATGCGCGAGCACGCGGTCGCGGTTCGGCCCCTGCAGGAGGCCCATGGCGTGGCCGACGGTCGCGCCGGTGAGCGCGGTCGCCATGCCGTCGAGCGCGGCGTTCAGCCGGCTCTCGGCGATGTCCGCGGTGCCGGCGATGCGCGCGAGCATCGGCACCACCTCGTCCCCGCCGACCTTGCCGATCAGCTGGATCGACGCCGCGGCGACCTCGTCGGTGCTCTGCGGATCCTTCGCCCATTCGTCGCGCTTGAGCGGCAGGCGTTCGGAGCGGAAGCGCTCGCTGAAGATCTCGGCGGCGGCGGTGAGCGCGGCGGCGCGCTGTGCGGGAGTGATGTCGGTGCGCTCGGCGATCGACACCAGCTGCGCGAACAGCTCGGCATCCTTGGCCAGCCGGATCTGCACCTCGGCGGGTCCGTGACCGCTGAGGATCACCTCCTTCACCTTCTGGGGATCCTTCACCATCTGCACGTACTCGTCCGCGGCTGCGAGCGCGACGTCCAGCTTCGATGGATCGGTCTTCGCCGCGTCCATCTTCGATATCTTCATGCTGCGGGTGACCGGCGACCATGCGAGGGCCGCGATCACGCCGAGCACGACCACGCTGCCGATGATGATCATCGGCAGCTTGCTCTTGGTCTTGACGCCGGTGCGGCGCGACGACTTGCCGGTCTCGGTCTTGTTCTGGCGGCCGGTGCTAGAGGTGCTGGTGCTCGACGGGTGGCGCCCGGTCGCGGGACGGTTGGTGGTCGAGGAGGCCGGCCGCTTGCCGCCCGGAGTCGCCACGCGGCCCGACGACTGCTTCGGCGGCGGCTCCTGCGCCCTGAGGCGGGCCGACGACGGACGCTTCGCCGGCTGCGCCTCGGCTTCCGGCGTCGGCTTGAGGTCGACGTGCGTCGGCCGCTGTCCGGGTGGGGCGACCGCCTTCATCTGCGCCGTCGACGCGCGCTTCGCCGAGCTGCCGACGCGCGCGTGTCGGGAGGATGGAGGGTTGCGCCGGGGGGTGGTCATGCTGCAAGCCTAAGGTGCCTGCAGGGATGAATAAGAGCAGGGGGGTATCGGGCCGGCCGCTGTGTGCCTCTGGACCGGCCGGTCGGGCGCTTCGCGGTACGGGAGCTTGCTCCCGCGCGGCCTGGGCAATCGTGGATGCTCCAAGCATCTGGGGGGTCGTGGCGTCACCCGGTGCGGGAGCCGACGTTTCATCTCAACCATCGGAGGCATCCGTGAGCCGTCTTCTCCTCGCCGTCGGGTCCTTCCTCCTCATCTGCAGCGGCTGGCTCAACGCGGAAAACGCTTCGGCACCGGTCGGCAAACCGGTCCTCGATCCGCCGACCCTGCGCAGCCTGGGCGGGTACTGGATCGTCAAAGGGGACGACAACAAGAACGCCAAAGTCGACGTCGCCTTCCGCAAAGCCGGAGCCAAGGAGTGGAAGCCCGGCATGGGCTTTTTCCGGGTGGCGCGCGACGCCAAGAAATCGAAGGGACAGCTCGAGGTGCCCGCCGATGCCTGGCTCTTCGCCGGCAGCATCGTGCTGCTCGACCCGGACACCGAGTACGAGATCAGGTTGACGCTCGCCGACCCGGATGGCGGCAAGGCGGAAGAGGTGCTGAAGGACCGCACCATCGCCGAGCCGATGGTCGCCAAGGACGCTCTGCGCAAGCACGTCGCGCCCGGCTCGGGCGGCGGGACCGGCACCAAGGACGACCCGTTCAAGGGCCTCGCCGCCGCTCAGACCGCGGCAAATCCCGGCGACGTGATGGTGCTGCACGCCGGGAACTACGGTCCGGATTTCATCGTCACCAAGAGCGGCGAGCGCGGCAAGCCGATCGTCTGGCAGGGCGCCGGCGACGGCGACGTCGTCATCGGCACCGGTACGGAGCAGGCGCCGTCCGAACGCGCCATCGTCGTCGAGAACATGCACGATGTCTGGTTCCAGAAGCTGACCGTCGGCCACTCGAATTTCGGCATCATCGCCAACGATTGCGCGCGGCTGGTCATCCAGCGCTGCCACCTCTTCGACATCCGCTGCCGCGGCATCACCTTCTGCAAGAATGGAGCCAACACCTGCAGCGGATTCTTCATCAGCGACAACCTGCTCGAGGGCGCTTCGACCTGGCCGCGCACCAAGGGCATCGAGGACATGAACGCCATCCACGGCACCGGCACCGGCCACGAGGTCTGCTACAACCGCATCCACGGCTTCGCCGACGGCGTCGACAACTACGAATCCGCGAGCTGCTTCTCGAACGATTTCCACAACAACGAGATCAGCGAGACCACCGACGACGGAATCGAGATGGACGACACCCAGCGCAACAACCGCTGCTACTTCAACCGCATCACCAACACCTTCCAGGGCATCTCCGTGCAGCCGGTGTTCGGCGGACCGTGCTACATCTTCCGCAACGCGATGTACAACGTCTGCATCGAGCCGTTCAAGATGCACAACAGCCCCAACGGCGTGGTCATGCTGCACAACACCATCGTCAAGAAGGAGCGCGCCAACGTGGTCATGACCCCGGCGCCGGTCCATACCTCGTTCTTCCGCAACAACCTCTTCATCGGCAGCGACACCGACCGGCCGGCCATGGACTTCGACTGCCCGATGATCGACTGCGACTTCGACTACGACGGCATCGGCTTCGGCAGAACGGCCGGCCTCCTCAAGTGGAACAATGATCGGTACGAGACGCTCGACGAGGTGCGGGCGAAGTCGCCGGTCGAGAAGCATGCCACCATCGTCGATCCGGCCGCCGCCTTCGCGACCGGCGTCATGCCTCCCGCCGAC
>JACDEN010000044.1:0-4428 GCA_013816415.1 Planctomycetota bacterium | reverse complement strand
CGTCCAGTGCAAGCCCGAGGTGAACGATCTGCGCCTGAAGAAGGACAGCGCCGCGATCGACGCCGGTCAGCCGCTGGCCAATTTCAGCGACGGCTTCGCCGGAAAAGGCCCCGATCTCGGTGCGTACGAGCTGGGTGCCGAGCTTCCGCACTACGGCCCGCGCCCCGAGGCGGCGCCGGCGAAGAAGTAGGCCGCGGTCGACAGGCGGCGTCGGCGCATACCGTAGGGACGATGGCGCAGGTCTGGGATTCCGAAACGGTGGCGGTCCGCAACCTCGGCGTCTCCGAGCGGCAGCCGCTGCTGGTCGCGCGTACCCGCCACGGCGAGCCCACCCCTTTCCATTCCGATACCCACTTCGAGCTCGAGATCGGCGTGGTGATCTCCGGGCGCACGCAGCGCCAGATCGGCGGCTGCGACCGCGTGCTCGGCCCCGGCGAGGTGTGGCTGTGCGGCATGTGGGAGCCGCACCGCTACCGCGTGGTGACGGCGCCCAACGACACCATCGTCATGGTGATCCGTCCGCAGATGCTCGTCGACCTGCGCTTCGACGAGGATCCCGACCACCGCTGGCTGATGCCGTTCACGGTGCCGCCCGAGCATCGCCCGCGCCCGTCGCCCGCGGTCCGCCCCGAGATCCTCGCCTGGGCGGGTCGCATGCGCCGCACCATCGGCGTCGAACATCCGCGCCGCGCCCTGATGCAGCGGGTGCTGCTGCTCGAGCTCCTGCTGCTGCTCGACCGCGACTGGGAATACCCGCGCATGCGCGAGCGCGTGCCCGCCCGCGTCGCCGGCGTCGACCAGGCGGTGGAGCTGGTTTTCGCGCACCCCGCCGGGATCACCTCCGCGGATGCGGCGCGGCGCTGCGGATTCACCCGCAACCGCTTCAGCCAACTCTTCACCGAGCTGATGGGCGTGAGCTTCGCCAAGTTCTCGCTGCGCTACCGTCTGAGCGGAGTCGCTTCACGGCTGGTGCGGACCCCCGATCCGCTCAAGGCCATCGCCCCAGACTGGGGGTTCACCGACGCGAGCCATCTCCTGCGCTGCTTCAAGAAGCAGTACGGATGCACGCCGATGGCGTACCGGCGCGCCCGCGGCCAGATGGCGGGCTGACCGTCAGCGCGCGGCGCACGCGGACGACGGCTTGGCCGCCGTCAGCTGCCGGACGTACCAGGCGAGGAAGTGCTCGATGTCCGTCGCCTCCATCGTCGAATACGGCCCCGGCTGGTAGCGTTCCGACGCGACGCCGGCGTGGTTGTTCTGCACCAGCGTCAGGTCCTGCTCGGCGGTGGCCTTCCACACCGCGGTCACGCGGTCGACCTGGTAGTCGACGCCTTCCACCGCGTCCTGGTGCACGTACCAACAGATCTCGATGTCCGTCTCGGTCGCCGACACCGGCAGCAGGCGCGTGGTCGCGAGGTAATCGCAGCCGCCCTCGAGGAAGAAGTTCGGGTACATCACGAAGCCCATCAGCCAGTGGTCGCGGCTCGGGAGCGAGCCCATCAGCGGCGCGCAGGGCGCGCCGTCGAGGCTCCAGCTCTGGTACCCGGCTTTGAGCGTGCCGCGCCCGCAGTGGTGCCAGGTGTCGGCGCCGAAATCGGTGCCGTCGACCGCGAGCCCTTGCGCCTTCCAGCGCTCGCGCGCCTGCGCGCCCATGGCCGTGCGCTCGGCGTTCTCGGCTTCGGATCGGGCCTTTTTGCCCCAGCTCACGGCGGACAGGTACTCGGGATGCGACCCCTCGCAGTGGTAGCACTCGCGGAAGTTCTCGACCACCAGCTTCCAGTTGGCGGTGACGCGCGTGCGGTGGGTGTGGCAGATCTTGGCGCGATCGGCCATGCCGTTCGGCGCGACGAAGCGCGTCAGGTCGCGCGCGACCGGTGCGAAGGACGGCGCGTCGTCTGAGAGCGCGACGAAGATCAGGCCTTCGGCGACCTCGACGCGCGCGCGGTGCAGTCCGAACTGCGCGCGATCGAAGCCCTCGGGCATGAAGCGCGCGCCGATCAGCGCGCCGTCGGGCTGGAAGGTCCACTGGTGGTACGGACAGACCAGGGCCTTGGCCTTGCCCTCGGACTCGAGGCAGATGCGCGAGCCGCGGTGGCGGCAGACATTGTAGAGCGCGTTCACCGCGCCGTCCTTGCCGCGGATGATGATCAGCGACTCGCCCGCGATCTCGACCAGGAAGTACTGCCCGTGCTCGCGGATGCGGCTGACGTGGCCGACGAACAGCCAATTGCGCTTCCACACCGCCTGCATATCCGCAGCGAACACCGGCGGATCGGTATAGAAGGCGCGCTCGAGCGACCATCCGGGCCGGCGGCGGGCGATCAGGGCATCGAGATCGGTGGCGGTGGTCATGGCGTCCTCGCGTGGGCGGCGTGTCGATGCCGCTGCCGTGGGATCATGCCCCCCGGCGCCTGGTATTGGAGCGGGATTCCTTGGACGCCACGCGAGCGGAAATGGTATTTTCGCACGGGGTCGCGGGCCGCGGGTTGGTGGTTAGTGGTTAGTGGTTAGTGGTTAGTGGTTAGTGGTTAGTGGTTTTTGCCAATTCACTGACTACGCACCAATCGCTACCTGTGTGCTGAACCACCAACCACCAACCACCAACCACCAACCACCCCTCACGCCTTCCAGAACTCCTCGACCAGATACGTCCCCACGCCGAGCGCATGCGCCGGCTCCTTGAGGTCCTCGATCATGCCGGGATTCCCGCAGGTCATGAACGCGGTGTCGTCGCCGCGCACCAGTTCCTTGAGCGCCTGCCGATCCATACCGTCGGGCAGAGCGACGACGCGGCCCTCGGGGATCGGTTGATCGAACACGAAGCGCACCACCTCGTTGACCCGGCCCTTGGCGATCTCGGGCGTCCAGCCGCGCGCCGGATCCGGCCGCGACGAGGTGCAGATGAAGGTGAAGTCGAAGCCCTCGGCGCGCGCCTTGGCGTAGCCGTTGAGTTCATCGCGGTAGCCGAATTCATCGGCGTAGGCGGCGCCATAGAACAGGATCACGCGGTACGGGCAGGGCACGCCGCTCTGGTGCAGCTTCCACAGCGAGCGCACATGGGCGACGAACGGCGCCAGCCCGGTGCCGGTGGCGACCATCACGATGGTGCGCTTGGCCGCAGCCTTGAGCGTGAACTTGCCCTTGGGCGAGAGATAGAAGAACGTCGCTCCGAGTTCCTGCGCGAAGATAGTCGGCGTCAGCTTGCCGTTGTCGACCAGGGCGATGTAGAATTCGAGCACGCCTTCGTCGAGCGGGCTGCCGGCGATCGAATAGGCGCGCGGCACGAATCCGTGGCTCGCGGTGTCGAGGCCGAGCGTGGTGTACTGGCCCGCCTGGTACCACCAGCGCGTGCCGCTGTCGGGCTTCAGCGTGAAGACCCCGAGCCGCCCGCCAGCGAAAACGGTTTTGCCGATCAGCGTGGCGGTCTGCATTTTCTTCTTGAGCACGTCGGACATGTCCGCGCATCGTTGCCCGGCGGAGCCCATTGCAACGGCCTCCGGGCGTATGGTGACCACGCGGGGCGCGCATGGCAGTCGCCCCCGGTGCGTTCCTGGCCTGGGGGACGCCCGTCACCGCGCCGGCGGCGATGGGGCCGGTGGCGACGACGTCCTCGTCGACTTCCGTGCATCCCTCTGCGGAGCGTTGCGCCGGGTCACCGCCATTCACGAAGGGCGTTCTGGTGATATATCCGCACCCCGCGCCATCGTCCCCATCAGCAGCATCGGTGAATTCCCATGTCCATCCGCCTCGCCCTCGGCTCCATCCTCCTCGGCCTCGCCGGATCCATCGGCGCCGCCGAAGAACCATCGGCGGCGGTGCAGGATTTCGAGGGCACGTACTGCCCCGGAAAATACCCGGGCGATGCGCCGGGCGAGGTGAAGCTCACCAGCGAATGGAAGTCGGACGGTAAGCAGTCGCTTCATATCGACCCAGGGCTGAATTCGGTCATCGAAGAGTTCAAGGCCGTCGACTGGAATGCCCACAACACGCTGCGACTGCACCTGAAGTACGACGGCAAGGACGCCGCACAGCTGGGATTCGAGATCATCGACGAGATCGGCCGGCAGAACTACTGGAACCGGCACCTCAACAGCTATGCGCTCAAGCCGGGCGAGCAGGTGATCGACATCGACTACGCCGGCGGCCTCTACCGCGGCGAACCGACCTCGAAATTCCGTGGACCGGCGAAGACGCCCGTCGACGTCACCAAGATCAAGCGCATCGGATTCACCAATGGAGGCAAATCACCCCTGCACCTCGACCAGATCGAGGTGGTCAAGCTCAAGCGCCTGGAGACCCCCGGCGGCTTCGCATTCGACTTCGGCGGTCCGAACGCTCCGGTGATGAGCAGCTTCATCGGCATCACTCCCACCACCCATTACGCCGAGGACAAGGGCTACGGCCTCATTGGCGACGGCTGGACGCTGA
>JACDEN010000440.1 GCA_013816415.1 Planctomycetota bacterium | reverse complement strand
ATCCGCTGGCAGGAGTCGGTGCGGCGGGGGGCCACCGGCGCCCTCGCCCATGCGCACACCCTGCTGCCGCTCCAACGCGATCAGGCCATCGCTGCATTCGAGGCATCGTTCGCCACCAGCCGAGCGATCGCCGATGCCCAGGCGGCGACGTCGTCGGCCAGCCTCGGAAGCGACCATGCAGACGCGCGTCTCGCCGCCGCTGAAGCCGAAGACGAGGAACGACAATACCGCGCACTAGGCGCGGCATTGTCAGGAGCGAGCCTAGAATTGGCGAGCCTGGCATACGTGGTGGTCGGATAGCGGATAGCAGACTGTCCGCCTTCCCCTCGGGCGCCGAGTCGGCGCTGGCGGCATACAATCGGCGAAGCCGATGCCGCCACGATCAGGACTGCCTCGCAGTCCTGATCGAGCCGCGACAAAGCCCGGGGGTAGGCCCGTCCACGGGCCGTAGGGGCGCCAGCCCCTGACTTACTGAAAGCCCCCGCCCGCGGAGGCGACCTTGCCGTACTTCTTGATGCGCTCGGCGGTGACCTTCTCGGCGTAGCCGCTGGCGCGGAAGGCCTTGAGCGGATTCGGGTCGATGCCCATCGCCTCGCGCACCTCCTTGAGGATCGGGCGCACGTCGGTGCTGTAGGCCTCCTTCAGGCATTCTTCGGCGGCGACGGTGTCGCAGGCGTTGCGCGCCGTGGTCAGCGCGGCGCGGTCGACGAGCAGCGCCTTGGCGTAGGCCTCCTGCACCGCGAGCGCGGACTGGATGGTCGCCTCGATCGGATTCTTGTAGGAGTGGCACTGGTCGAACATGTACGCGACCTTGTGCGCACACGCGCGCACGCCCGCATCGCTGTCGTCCTCGGCGGCGACCAGCTCGTTGTAGACCAGGAACAGCTCGTGGGGATTGATCGAGCCGACGGTGAGATCGTCGTCGGCGTACTTGCGCGAGTTGAAATGGAAGCCGCCGAGGATGCCTTCGTCGAGCAGGCTGGCGACGATCCACTCGATGTTGGTGCCCTGGGGATGATGCCCGGTGTCGACCAGCACGGTCGCCTTGGGTCCGAGCTTGTGGCAGATCAGCGCGACCGAACCCCAGTCGGCGAGATCGGTGTGGTAGAACGCCGGCTCGAAGAACTTGTACTCGATGAGCATGCGGCTGTTCGCCGGCAGCTTGGCGTAGCAGCTCTGCAGGCCTTCGATCATGCGCCGGCGGCGCGCGCGAAAATCGTCCTGGCCGGGATAGTTCGAGCCGTCGGCGAACCACAGGCTGAGCGCGTCGGAGCCGGTCGCCTTCATGATGTCGACGCACTCGCTGAGGTGCGCCTGCGCGGCGGCGCGCACCGAAGCGTCGGGATGGCACACGCTGCCGTACTGGTACATCGGCTGCTGGAAGAGGTTGGGATTGATCGCGCCGATGGCGACGCCGTGGCTCGCCGCCAGCTGCTTGCCCTTCGACCAATCATCGCATTTATCCCACGGGATGTGCAGCGCGACCTTGGGCAGGATGCCGGTGTACTTGTGCGCCTGGCCGGCGTCGGCGAGCTTCTCTTCGAGGCTCTTCGCGGCCCACGGCTGGGGGAAGGTGCCGAAGCGGGTGCCGCTGGCGGCGAAGCCCCACGACGGCGTCTCGACGCTCTGGGTGCGGAGGCGTTTGATCAGGTCGGCGCGGTTCATGGTGGCTCCGGAGTACGTGCGAGTTGCGGCTGGGGGCACCGCCGATCCTAGCGCATCGGGGGCGCGCGCTCCATAGGAGGTCCGTGCCTGTGAGTAGCACGAAATTGACTATCGGGCGCGCCTGGCGATAACGCAGGCATGGAGAAGGCTCCCACCCCGCTGAAGGCTCCCACCGCGCTGAAGGCTCCCACCGCGCTCAAAACTCCCGCGTCGGCGAAAGGGTCGCCGAAGGCGCCCGAGCAATTGATGGGCGCGAAGATGCTGCCGCTGGTCGGCGCGCCGGTGCACGTCAACCGTCCGATCCATCAGAGCGACATCCCGCTCCATCAGCACGACTTCGTCGAGATCGCACTGGTGGTCAAGGGCCACGCCCTGCACCGCTCGATCACCGGCGTCACCACCATCGCGCGCGGCGACGTGCTGGTGCTCCATCCCGGACAGTGGCACGCCTACGAGCGCTGCCGCGATCTCCACCTCTACAACTGCTGCTTCGGCACCCAGCTCGCGAGCCGCGAACTGGCGTGGGCGGCGAGCGATCCGCTGCTCGCGTCGTTGGTCGGCGGCCGCGGCGGACGTCAGACGCCGATCGCCTTCAAGATCGACGACGTCGGCATCGCCGCCTGCCAGCGCGCGCTCGACCGCCTGCACGATCTCCAGGGCCAGGACCTCGTGCGCTCGCGTGCGGATGTGATCGGCGGCCTGCTGATCACCCTCGGCGAACTCGGCCGGCGGCTCGGCGAGGTGCCCGGAGAGCGCGCGCTCGCCGATCCCGCGCATCCCGCGGTCGCCGACGTCATGGACCTGCTCGAGGGCGACCTGGCCAAGGACTGGTCGCTCGATGACATCGCGCGCCGATTGAAGCTCAACCGCTCGCACGTCATTCGCCTGTTCCGGCGCCGCACCGGACTCACGCCGATGAACTGGCTGGCGCGGCGCCGCGGCGAGCAATCGGCGGTACTGCTTTTGACCACCGATCTGCCGATCGCAGCCATCGGCAAGCAGGTCGGATGGGGCGACGCCAACTATTTCGCTCGCCGGTTCCGCTCGTTGTTCCAGCTCAGCCCACGTGAATACCGCGACCAGCTGCCGACGCCGGCGGTCCACCAGCCGCCGGCGAACGATTGGATCCAGTGGTAGGAACCGCCGCGCCGGGTGCGCGTCGCCTGCGCGCCGGGCCGTGGGATCTCGAACTGGTCGACGGCGATCTGCGCGGCGTCCGCATCGACGGACGCGAGGCGGTGCAGCGCATCTACCTGGCGGTGCGCGATGCGGAGTGGGGAACGGTGCCGGCGCGGGTGGTGCGCCAGCACGTGGAAGCGAACGTCGATTCCTTCCGCATCGAACTCGAGATCGAGAGCCGCGGACCGGAGATCCACGTGCGCTGGCGCGTCGACGTTTCCGGCAGCGCCGACGGCACCATCGCCTACGCGATCGATGGCGTCGCGGGCACCGCGTTCTCCAGCGCGCGCATGGGTCTGTGCGTGCTGCTGTCGCGCACGCTCGCGGGCGTCCCCTACCGCGTGCACCACGTCGATGGCAGCGACGCGTTCGGCGCGCTGCCGCTGCTGGTCGCGCCGCAGCAGCCGGTCCAGGACATCGGCGGATTCGCCTACGGCTTGGCGGCCGACACCGAGGCCTCCCTGCGCTTTGCCGGCGAGACCTTCGAGATGGAGGACCAGCGCAATTGGGGCGACGCCAGCTTCAAGATCTACGGCACGCCGCTGGCCCGGCCGTATCCGGTCGCGGTGGCGGCGGGCGCGCGCATCCGCCAGTCGGTCGAACTGCGGTCGCAGCGGCGTCAGCTGGCGGTCGCGGTGGCCGCTCCGCCCGCATCACCGCCGGCGCGACTGCCGAAGATCGGCATCGCACTGCCTGCCGAAGCGCTCGATGCGGACGCGCAGGTGCGCCTGCGCGCGCTCCGGCCCGACCATCTGCGCATCGATGTCGACCTGCGCACGGAGG
>JACDEN010000043.1 GCA_013816415.1 Planctomycetota bacterium | reverse complement strand
AATCATCACTGAAGGTGCCCGCATCCAGCGCTGCGAGGTTCGAGCGCAGGCGGTCGATGCTCTGGCGCTGGACCTCGACGGCCTTGGTGGTCACTGCTTCGGCTTCGATCGCAGCTTGGAGGGCCAAGTCCGGATGTGCGGAGCCGGCCTCCTGGCTGGTGCTTTTCACGCGCAGCATCGCGCGCGTGGCCGCGAGGTCGTTCTCCTTGGTCTCGATCCGGCGCGAGCCTTCTGAAATTCGCGCCACCAGATAATCGGCCAGCTGCGTGCGCTGTTCGAGCATCTGCGTCTGCAGCGGTTTGTTCTGAGCGCGCAACTCTTCGATGTCGTTGTCGAGCTTGCTTTTGCGGGCAGACGAATCGGCAATGCGCCGTTTCAGGCTTTCGAGCGTGCTCCGGTCGACCTTGTCGTTGCGAATGACCGTCAGGACTTCATCGCGTCCGAGGCCGTTGCCAATCGAACGCGTGATCGGGCTGAGCTTGCCTTCGATCGGAGCCTTGACCGAAACGAACTTGGCGTTCACGCCGGCGAGGCTGGTGGTTGGGAACATGCTCGGCAGCACGACCCACCACATACCCATGGCCACGGCGCAGGCGGGGGCGCCGATCGAGAGGGCGAGATGCATGCGGCGGCGCGCCTGCTTGCGGGCATCCTTGAGCGTGAGGGGGTGGACGCGGTAGCGGCCGGTTCCGCTGGCCACCGGGGCGATGGTCGAAGCGGCAATCGCCGGTCGGCCATGTGTCGAGGTAAACGGCTGCGTGTTACTGTTCGGGTTGGCGGCACGGCCAGTGAAGGGAGAGGGGGTCCTACCCGTTAGCGGAAGCTCGAGCTGCTGTAGTAGTCTGCCTTGATCGAACTGCGTGAACCCCTCCAAACCCTCCGGCGCCGTCCTCACCGTATCCGGCATGCCCTGCGCCGGCAGCGAGCCGCCCAATCCGATCGTCAGCGAGGTCCGGCGCAGCATCTCGATCTGGGCGCTCGCGTCCTCGGCGTCGGTCTCGGCTGTGGCGGTCTGGGTGTTGAAGTCCTCGCGCTCGGCTTCCATCGCGCGCAGGCGGCGGCGGGCCCGCTTCAGGCGACGCTTGGTGGTCTCGAGTTCTTTGAGCGCGACCGACGGGTCGGAGACCAGCTGTTCCAGGCGCGCTTCGAGGCGGGTGTGGTTGTCGGCAACGGTCCTGAACTTCTGCTGCACGGCGGCGGCTTCGGTCGTGGCGGTCTCGCGGTCGCGCAGCGCCTGCGAGAGGCGGCGTTCGAGGTCCTGGGCGCGGGACTGTTCGGCTTTGAGGCGTGCGGCGAGCATGCTGTCGCCGGTGGCGGAGGGGCCGCTGAGCATCTGTGCGACCTGTTGGCGCAGATCATCGAGTTCGCGCGCCATGCGGTCGCGTTCGACGGTGATCGTCGACTTCTGAATGTCGTCGCCGGTTCCCAAGGCCTTCAGCTTCATCCGCGCGTCGATCAGCTCGTTCTCGAGCGCTTCGATGCGCGATGTGTCTTCGATCGCGTGTGCGTTCATGGTGTCCTGCTCCGTATGTCCTTGAGAAGAGCCGTGAGAAGAGCCTGGGGAATGCCTGCGCGTGCGCAGGTCCGCGAGCTCGCTACGCATGCGGTTCAACTGGTTTTCGAGATTCTGGCGCTGGGCTTCCGATTGGGCGAACAGCACCTTGGCGTCGTCGCGTTCGCTCGAGAGGGCGTGGTGCTGCGTGCGAGCCTGCTCGAGCAGCTTGTTCGCCGCCTGGAAGCGTCCGTGTTCGACTGAGAGTCGGCTCTCGAACGTCGCGAGGGTGTCGGACTGGCTGGCCTCGCGGGTACGCAGCTCGTTGAGTTCGGCGTCGATGCGCTGCAGATTCGCGGCGTCGCTGCCCATGCGCTTCTGGAGGTCGTCGCGCTGAGCCGTGACCGCCTGCAACTGCCGCAGGGATTCATCGACCTTCGCCGTGAGGTCGCTGTCGACCTGAGTGCGCTGGCTGTGCGTGACCAGTTCGCCGCGCAGGCGGTCGAGCTCCAGCAGCAGCTGCTGCCGTTCGGCCTGGGCGCGCGTCAGGCGGCCTTCGAGTTCGGGGACCTTGGTCGCCAAGGTCTGCGCGTCGCCCTGCAACGCGGCGAGCCGCGCTTCGAGTTCCACGATCTGCGCCTGCGCCGCGGCCAGCTGTGCGCGGGTGGAATCGACCTCGGCGGTCAGCTTCGCCTCGTTCGTGCCTTTTTCCGTCGTCACCCGTTCGAGATCGCGCACCAGGCGCCCGACCTCGGTCTCGAGGCGGTCCTTCCCTGATTTCGCGACGGCGAGCGCGGCGTTCACGGTCTCTCGCTGCGAGCCGACCATCTGCGCCTGCTGGCGCGCGGCCTTGAGGTCCTCTTCGAGCTGCTGCGCGCGCACCTGCTCCTCGGCGAGGCGGTTGCGCGCCGAGGTCAGGGCGGCGCGGTGCTCGTTCGACGCGGATTCGAGCTCGCGGTGGAGGCGGTCGACCTCGTCGGCGCTGGTGCCGGGCTGCGCCGCGAAGGTCTGGGCGCGGTCGCGTTCCGCCGAGGTGGTGCGCAGCTTGGTCTCGGTATCGGCCAGGCGGGCTTCGAGCTCGGCGATGCGGCTCTGCGATGCGGTGCGGGTATTCGCTGATTCCGCCTGGGCGGCGGCGAGCGCGACCCGGGCCTCGGTGACCGCGGCGGAGGCGGCCTGGTACTTCAGCCGCATCTCGGCGAGTTCCCGGTCTGCGGGATCGGCGGCAGCCTGGACCGCGGGTTGGGGGCCGGAACCGCGGATCTTCTTCTCGAGCTCCTCGATGCGCAGGCGCGCCTCGGCAAGCCTGGTCTCGGCGGCGAGGCCGTTCTGGGTGGCGGTCGAGATGGCGGTGGCATGTCGCTGCTGCTGCGCGGTCTGCTCTTCGGCGATCAGGTCGAGCGACGCCCGCAGCTGGTCGCGGTCCTGGGTGAGCTCGGCGACGCGCGCCTGGAGGGCGGCCTGCGATTCGCTGAGGTCCTGCGCGCGTCGGCGCTCGCGCGACAGTTCGGCGTCGAGGTTGTCCGCACGGATGGTGATCGCCGACAGCTGGGACATCAGATCCGCACTCTCGTTCGCGATCAGTGCGTCTTCGGCGGTCTCGCCGCGATCGACGGATTGGGTTCCCTTCTTCTTCTCGAGTTCATTCAGCAGCGATTCACGCTCGGATTCGAGCCGCTTGTAGGCGAGGTGCAGCTCCTCGACGCTCTTCTTCGACAGCGAAAGACTGGTGCGCGCGCTTTCGAGCTCGGTGCTGAGCTGATCGCTCCGTCCGCGCAGCTCGCCGGCCTCCTGGCGGCTGGCGTCCAGCTGCTGCTGCAGGGCCTGGGCGCGGCTCTCCTGCTGATCGAGGCGCTTCTGCGTCTGCTCGTAGGTGTGGCGCAGCTGCGTGACCTTGACTGCGAGCGCCTCCGCAAGCGAGGGGTCCTCGCCGTCGGGGGAATCGCCGAGGCGCTGCAGTTCGGCCTCGGCGCTCTTGAGGTCGCTGGAGAGCTCCTCCTTGCGGGCGTCGAGCATCGCGCGCATGTCGACCAGGCGGCGCATCTCCTCCTGGATGTCCTGGCCGACGTTGCTCGCGGCCTTCTTCACCGAGATCGTGCCGCGCACCTCGCGCAGTTCGCGCTCCATCTCCTCGAAGCGGCTCTGCGCCGAGCCGAGCTGGGTCTGGAGATCGCGCATGACCTCCTGGTGCAGCTCCTTCGTCACTTCGAGCGCGCACACGGTTGAGCGCAGGCGCTGCTCGCGCGCCTTCGCGGCCTGCTGCGCCTTCTCGCTGATCTGGCGCTGCTCCTCGAGCAGCTGCTGGAGCCGGGCCTTCTCCTCCTGCAGCGCCTCTTCGCGTTGGCGCATCATCGAGAGGTCGGTGCGGGTCTGCAGGAGTTCGGCGCGCAGCGCGCCCAGCTCCTTGACCTGCTTGCGCAGCGACGACACCTCGTTGGTCGGTGGCTGCTGGAGCTGTCCGCCGTTCCTGAGCGTGGCGGTCAGCGCCGAGGTCTGCTTCTCGACCTTCGTCTTCAGGCCCTTGACCACGCCGATCAGCACCTCGCCGGCGACCGGCGCGAGCTTGGTCAGCACCGGATTGCCGAGCTCGTCCCACAGCGAGATGATCTTCGCGCTGAGCGCTTCGCTGACGGTGTCGGGATCGAGTTCGGTTGCGAGGCGGTAGATCTCGGCGGCGAGCGTGCGCACTTCGGCCGAATCGTTCTCGCGTGCGGACTTCTCGCTCTCGAGCAGCGCCGTCGCCTTGAGCAGCTGCTCGCGCGCCTGCTGCTGCTCCTTGACCAGGGCCTCCTGCAGTTCGTCATGGCTGCGCTTGAGCAGCTTGAGCTGGTTCTGCTTGTCCGCGAGCTCGACGCGCGCGGTCTGCACGACCAGGTTCTGGGACGGCGGTTCGGTCTTCTCGTCGAACGCCGAGAACGGATCCTCGGCCTTCTTTCCGCCGTCGCCGGCCGCCTGTTCGACGATGCGCCGCAGCACGGCCTCGGCGAATTGCACCATCTTGGTGACATCCGACTGCTGCAGGCTGTCACGCAGGCGCACGATGCGGGTCGAAAGTGACGGGTCCTGGTGCTTCTTGGCGAGATCGCTCGCGACCTCGTCGATCTCGGCGACCAGGCTGCGGATCTCGGCGATGTCGGCCTTGCGTTCATCCAGCACCTCGCCGATCGCCAGCTGCGCGAGGTGCACGCGGCGCTGACCGTCCTCGCGATCCTTGATGCTGTTCTCCATCAGCGAGTTGTAGGCCTTGCGCAGTCCTTCGAGCTCGGACAGCACGACCTCGAGCGCGTTCTCGCCGCCGGGCTGCGGTTCGTACGGCGTGTTGACGCGCTGCTCGGCCGGCTTGCCTTTCAGTTCGTCGTTGTCGATGTCGATGGTGAGGGGGGCGTCGTCGCGCGGATCCTTGTCCTTGTCGTGCGCGTCGAGGTCGAACGAATCGCCGTCGTCGCGGCTCTTGGCGCGCGAGGAGGTCTTGGCATCAGGAGCGTCGAGATCGAAGGAATCGCCATCGATGATCTTGTTCGTCTGCGTCTTCACCTGATCCAGGTCGATGACGTCGTCGTCATCGCGCTTGCGGGTGGTGCGCGTGCTGCGCTTGCCTTTGGTCGTCTCATTGCCGCTGCGCGTGCCCATGCGGCTCGCGGTCTTGCTGGTCTCGGCGGGCGCGCTCGGGCTCTGATAGGATCCGGTCTGCGCTTCGGAGGAGCTGCTCAGCAGCTGACCAACCGTCAGCTGCATCTGCTGCTGAGGCTCGTACGCGAACGTCTCGGTCGTGATCTGATGGTCGCGCATGAACAGGCGGATCTGCTCGAGCTTGAACGGGCCCGACCAGCCGTTGCCGACATACAGGTAATAGGTGTCGTCGGTGGCTTGCGTCATGCGCGGCCCACGTCGTCGCACGCGTCGAACGAGATGGACATGATGACGACCTTAGCGCGTCGACACGATGTCTCCAGTGGGTTCATCACATGATCAGTATACTGTAGGAATCGCGAAGTCGCTGGACCCAGCCGTCTTGTGTCGAAATCAGCTACCACTACCAGCGCTTGTATCCGACGGAACGTATGCACCGATGCGATCGGCGGACTGATCGTCGGTGGCAACCGTGGCGATGTCGTGCGGCTTCAAAAAACGTGCGTGATGAAACTATCGTAACGAACGTAACCGCGCAATGAAACCGCAGCGATCGTTGCGTCTCAGGCCACGCCCGGAGTGACTCCGTTGGTGGCGTGCTGCCGATAATTCTTACCGAAGCGGTTCGCCAGGAATTCGTCGAGCCCGACCTGCTCCTGCCGCAGGAAGCCCTGACCGCTGAGCTTTCCGCTGGTGACGAGGTCGACCACCGCGCACAGACCCGAGGCGGTGGTGATCTGGATCGCGCTCCACGATTCGCCCATCAGCTGCTCGTGGTAGATCTTGCGGGCGTCGGTCACCTGGTGCAGGTAGCCGTCCTTCCAGCCGGTGACGGTGCAGAACACCAGCACGACGTCCTGGAAGGTCACCGGCACCGCGTTTTCCAGGATGTCCTTCAGCAGGTCGCGACGCGAGGACAGGCGCAGCTCGTTGACCAGGAAGGCGACGAGGTCGCGATGACCGCGGTAGCGCACGGTCTTGTAGTCGAGGTTCCTCACCTTGCCGGGCAGCGTCTCCCACAGCGTGCCGATGCCGCCCGAGGTGTTGAACGCCTCGTAATCCACGCCGTCGAGCGAGAAATGCTCGAGGCCTTCCAAAGGCAGCGCGTCGATGCGCGCGCCTTCGTGGATCACCTCGCAGGGATTGCAGTATTCATTGATCAGGCCGTCGGTCGACCACGTCAGGTTGTATTTGAATTCGTTGGTCGGGAACTGGGGCAGCGCGCCGACGCGCAGGCGCACCTCGTCGAGCCGGTCGAAGCCCTTGGTCAGGTGATGGCCTGCGATCGAGATGAAACCGGGCGCGAGTCCGCACTGCGGCATGAACACCTGGCCGGGCTTCGCCTGCTTGGAGACCTCGAGCACCGCGCGGGTGGTGGCGACGTCCTCGGTGAGATCGAAATAGCTGATCCCGGCGGCGAGCGCGGCGCGCGCGATGCCGGGATTCACCGCGAACGAGCAGGCGGAGATCACCAGGCTCTTTTTCGCCATCGCGGCGACCAGGGCCTGGTGGTTGGCGACGTCGATGCGCTCGACGGCGACGTTGTCGATGGTTTTCAGGCGCGCGAGCGCGGTCGCGTCGATGTCGCCGACCAGCACGCGGTAATCGCCGGTCGCGGCCAGCAGCTTGGCGATCGCCCGTCCGATCTTGCCGGCGCCGAGGAGCAGGACGTCGTGCGTGGATTGCGCCATGGGGTCTCCCGCTCTCGAACTCGTGCCGCGAATGCTTTGCTTTGGCGGGTTGGAGCGCAGGAGTATACCCAATGCGCACAAGGACTTCCAGTACCCCTCGTGGCATCGGCCGGCGAAAGCTCGCAGCGGCAAAGACGCCATCCGCAGGTATACTGTGCAGGACCATCATGGCTGCATCGACATCGTCATCGACATCGCCGCCAGGCGGCGGCCTCGCGGCGTTCCACTGGACACCCCAGCCGGCCGCAGCCGCGCTGGTGCGCGAGCTGCTCGACGACCTGCTGCGTCGTTGTCCCGAGGTGACCGCCCTCGCCAACCGCATGCGCGCCGAGACCGCGACCCGCTTCAGCGATTGGGTCGACACCCTGGTGGTGCCGGGGTCGCCTGCGCTCGGCGATCGGCTGCGTGCCTCGGGCTTCACCCTCGCCCGCCGCCGCGGCGCCGACACCTGCTTCGTCCACGAGGCTGCGATCTTCCCCGACATCGTCATGGTGCCCGAGAACCGCTCGCGCGTGGCGATCGCGGTGGAATCGGTCGCCGACTTCTGCGCCGCGCATGCGATCGACGCGTCGACCATCGAGGGCGTTCCGCACGCGCCCTTCCGCCGGGTCAAGGTGGTCAGCGGTGACTGGGTCGAGCTGTGGGTGGTCGAACGCCACGGCTACGACGGCTTCCAGATCGCCGACCTCGATCCGCGCTATGCGCTGCAGACGGCGCGCACGCTCGAGGCGTTCCGGTCGCGCCGACGCATCTTCGCCGGCGACGAAGAGTCCTTCGATTTCGCCGAGGACCTGGTGACCAAGGCGGTGATCGCGGTCGGCAAGGACATGGCGTGCGACCTGTTCTTCGCAGCGGAGCGCGAGTACTGGCAGCGCCGCAACCGCGCGGCGCGCGTGCAGAAGGAGCGCCAGGACGCGCTCGGTCTGGGCTGGGCCAACCACGACCACCACACCTACCGCTCGTCGCGCCACTGCTTCAAGCGTCTGATCGCGATCCTCGAGAGCCTGGGCATGGTCTGCCGCGAGCGCTTCTATCCCGGCGGCACCGCGGGCTGGGGCGCGCAGATCCTCGAGCACCCGGTGACTGGCATCGTGGTCTTCGCGGATGTCGACATGTCGCCGGATGAATTGAAGAACGATTTCGCCCACGACGGCCTGCCGTCGCGCCGTCAGCTCGGCACCGTGGGCCTGTGGTGCGCGCTCCATGGCGAGGCCTTCAACGAGGCCGGCATGCACCACCTCGAATGCACCTTCGACCACGCGGCGCTGACCGCACAGCTCGCCACGGCAGGAGTCGGGATGATGGCGCCGTTCACCGATTTCCCCTATCTGCGCCAGGCGTTCTCCGAAGGCGAGCGCTGGACGGTGCGCCGCGAGCGCGTGATGCCCCTGCTCGCGGCCGAGCAGATCGATCCCAAGCAGGCGCGGGTGTTTCTCGATGAGGGGGTCATTGGCTCGCACCTCGAGAACCTCGAGCGCAACGACGGCTTCAAGGGCTTCAATCAATCGGGGGTGGACGCGATCATCGCGGCGACCGATCCGCGGCGCGCGTGAGGTTCGTTGGTGGTTAGTGGTTGGTGGTTGGTGGTTGGTGGTTGGTGGTTGGTGGTTGGTGGTTGGTGGTGAACCACGAACCACGAACCACAAACTACCAACCCTGCGATCCTGATATACAACGCAGCCATGCCGGAATTCGTCATCGGCCTGTCGCAGGTGCCGCTTCCGCGGATGACGCTGGTGCGCCAAGATTTTCCCGCGCCCGTCGTGGCCGACGTCGCAGCCGCAGTCGCCCGCGAACTGGACCGGCCCGAAATAGCCGCGTCCGTGCGGCCGAGCAGCCGCGTCGCGGTCGCGGTGGGCAGTCGCGGCATCCACGGCATCGACCGCATCACCGCCGCGCTGGTGCGCGGGCTGAAGGCGCGCGGAGCGCAGGTCGTGATCATCCCGGCGATGGGATCGCACGGCGGCGCGACGGCCGCCGGCCAGACCGAGGTGCTCGCGCGCTACGGCGTCTCCGCGGCGGCGATGGGCGCCGAGGTGGTCAGCGCGATGGAGACCGAGTGCGTCGGCCGCCTGCGCCGCAACGCGTCCGGAGCGTACGAGCCATCGAGCGATGAGCGCGACATCCCCGTGCACCTCGACCGCGTCGCGGCCCGCGACGTCGACCTGGTGGTGCCGGTGGTGCGGGTGAAGCCGCACACCGGATTCCGCGGCACCGTCGAGAGCGGAATCTGCAAGATGCTGGCCATCGGCCTGGGCAAGCACGAGGGCTGCTCGCGGCTGCACCGCGAGGGCTACGGGAATTTCGCCGAGCTGATCCCGGCCGCCGCGCGCCTGGTGCTTGCCACCGGCAAGATCGCCTTCTCGCTGGCGGTGGTCGAGAACGCCCTCGAGCGTACCGCCCAGCTCGAGGCGGTGGCCGCGCAGGCGACGCTGTCGCGCGAGCCGCAGCTGCTCGCGATCGCGCGCGCGCTGATGCCTCGCATCCTGCTGCCCGAGATCGATGTGTTGGTGGTCGAGCGCATCGGCAAGGACATCAGCGGCGTGGGCATGGACGCGAACGTCACCGGACGGTCCGAGCTCGGCGGGTTCCCCGACTTCAGCGGGCCGCGGATCGCCCGCATCGTCGTGCTCGGACTGACTCCCGCGACCAAGGGCAATGCCACCGGCATCGGCCACGCCGACGTCATCACCGAGGAGGCGTTCCGTGGCATCGACCGCGCGGCCACCGCGACCAACGTCGTCACCAGCGGCAGCCTGCGCGGCGGCAGGATCCCGGTGGCGATCGCCGGCGAGGACGACGCCATCCGCGCGGCGATGTCGTGCGTGCCGGGCATCGCGGCGGCGGATGCGCGCGTGGTGCGCATCCGCGACACCCTGCACCTGTGCGACATCGCGGTCTCGGCGAACCTGCTGCCGGTGGTCGCGTCGACGGCGGGATGCCGCGCGATGGGAGCCTTCGCTGGCTCGTGGCCGCCAGCCGTCGACGATGGTGGCGCATCATGAGGTTCCTCGCGCTGATCTGGGCGGTGCTGCTGATCTCGTCCGCCGATGGCGCGACGGTAGTCTGCCTCGGCGACAGCCTGACCGCCGGCAAGGGTCTCACCGAGGACGAGGCGTTCCCCGCGCTCGTCCGGGCGCTGGCCGCCCGCGATCATCTCGTCTGGACGGTGATCAATGCCGGCGTCTCCGGCGACACCACCGCCGGGGCGCTGCGGCGGATCGACTGGGTGCTGAAGGCCAAGCCCGACGTGGTGTTCGTCGCGCTGGGCGGAAACGATGGGCTGCGCGGCCTGCCGCTCGACCAGACGCGGACCAACCTCGCGGCGATCGTCGCCAAGCTGGCGGAGCACCAGGTCACGGTGTGCCTGGCCGGCATGATGCTGCCGGTGAACTATGGCGAGGAGTACCGCACGGGATTCGCCGCGCTCTACGCACAGGTCGCGGACCAGACCAGGGTACCGCTGATGCCGTTCCTGCTCGCCGGCGTCGGCGGCAAGCCGGACCTGAATCAGGCCGACGGCATCCATCCCACCGCCGA
Organism: Planctomycetota bacterium; assembly: GCA_013816415.1. Taxonomy (GTDB): domain Bacteria; phylum Planctomycetota; class UBA11346; order UBA11346; family UBA11346; genus JACCZE01. The sequence continues at coordinate 528 of JACDEN010000043.1, read as the reverse complement.
GGGCCAGCGCATCATCGCCGGCAACGTGTACGCCTTCCTCAAGCCGGTGGTCGCTGCGCGCGCCGCGCCGAAGACGCCATGACCGAACTGGTGCTGGTGGTGGACCGCGTCAGCAAGCGCTATCCCGTCGGCGCTGGTGAGATCACCGTGCTCGACGACGTCTCGCTGCAGGTCGGTCGCGGCGAGAGCGTCGCGGTGGTCGGCCCGTCTGGCAGCGGCAAGTCGACGCTGCTCGGTCTGGTGGCCGGGCTCGATGCTCCGAGCGCCGGGCGCATCGTGGTCGAGGGCCAGGATCTCGCGCAGATGCGCGGCAGCGCGCTCGCCGCCTTCCGCGGACGGCGCATGGGTTTCGTGTTCCAGTCCTACCGCCTGCTGCCGACGCTCAGCGCGGAAGAGAATGTGCGCGTTCCGATGGAGCTCGCCGGGGATCCGGCCGCCGCAGCCAAGGCGCGCGAGTGGCTCGGCCGCGTCGGCCTTGCCGCGCGCGCCGACCATCTGCCGTCGCGTCTCTCGGGCGGCGAGCAGCAG
>JACDEN010000439.1 GCA_013816415.1 Planctomycetota bacterium | reverse complement strand
GTGACGACCTCTCCGGCGAACACCAACCGCACGACTAGCCCACAGGGCGCCGGCACCAGCGTCGACAACCGGAACGTGGGTGCCGGAACGCGCGGGGACAATACCGGGTCGTTCACTGGGAGCGGGTCGACAACCGGGGCCAATGCCACGGGCGTCGGCAGCGGCACCGGAGTCGACAACCGGAACATGGGCAATGGCACCAGCACTCAGAATGCGGGGACGACCAGCAGCGGAAATGGCACCAGCGTCTCGGGCGGAAACCTCGGATCCGGAACCAGTGTCACCAATAATCGGGTCGGCAGCGGCACCAGCGCGCAGCCGATCGCACCGAATACCTCGTCGAACCCGAACCCCGGGACCGGATCATCCAGACAGGCCAACGATGCGGGAACCTCGAACAATGGTGCGACGGGAATCTCCGGCAACACCGGGTCGTACAGCGGGGGCGCCTCCTCCGGCAGCGGAACGACGCCTTCCAGCAATACGGGCGCAGGAACCTCGAGCGCTCCGCCGAAATGACCCGTTGAAGTTGGGTAAGGCGGTGTGACCGGCGATGCCTTCCGTGAAAGCGGAAGGCATCGCCGTGATGTCCGTCGTTCTATCGGGTCATCGATATCAGGCAGGGCGCATGTAAGCGAGCAGGCGGCCGATCTCGGCGCACAGATCCTGTCGCGCGACGATCAGATCGAGCTGTCCGTGCTTGAGTAGGAATTCGCTGGTCTGGAATCCCTCCGGCAGTTCCTGCTTGATGGTCTCCTTGATCACCCGCGGGCCGGTGAAGCCGATGAGCGCCTTGGGCTCGGCGATGATGACATCGCCGAGGCTGGCGTAGCTCGCCATCACGCCGGCCATGGTCGGATTGGTCAGCACCGAGATGTAGGGCAGCCGCTTGTCCGCATGGCGGCCGAGGGCCGCGCTGGTCTTCGCCATCTGCATCAGGCTGAGGGCGCCTTCCTGCATGCGCGCGCCGCCTGAGGTCGAGATGATGATCACCGGCATGCGTGCGGCGGTCGAGCGCTCGATCATCCTCGTGAGCTTCTCGCCGACCACGGAACCCATCGATCCACCGTTGAACGAGAAGTCCATCACTCCGAGTCCGACCGGGTGCTCGGCGACCGCTCCGGTGCCGCAGATCACCGCGTCCTTGAGGCCGGTCTTCGATTGCGCCTGGGCGATGCGGTCGATGTACGGCTTGGTGTCGATGAAGCCGAGCGGATCCCCGCTGGTCATTCCCGCATCCCATTCCTGCCAGCTGCCGGGATCCACCAGCACCTCGACGCGCTTGGCGGACGCCATCGGAAAGTGGTGATTGCACTCGGGGCAGGTATCGAGGCGCTCCTCGACCAGGCGCTTGAAGACGGTCTTGGCGCAGCCGGGACATTTGACCCACAGGCCGTCCGGGATCTTCTTCGGATCACGGCCGGCGGCGTTCCTGCGCAGACGATCGAGGACCATGGTCCCTCCGCCTCGACTCTATCGGCGCAGGCGGAGTGGCAACCACGCGGGAGCCGCGGCTTTTCCTGATTTCTCCTGCGCGATGTTTGCTTTCGCTTCGCTCGATCTAGGCTGTCGGGCACGAGGACATGCCATGCGCCTTCTGCTGCCGCTCCTGGTTTTCGCCGCATGCTCGGGGCACCTCGCGACCGCCGTGGCCGCCACGAGCGCAGATGCTGACCCGCATCAGCTGGAGCTGCCGGCCGGCATCACCGCGACCATGAAGTCACGGGCGAATGTCCGCTTCGGACCGAGCCTGAACGCGCGCGTGGTGCGGGCGATGGATGCCGGCGAAGCGGTCGAGATCGTGGGCGCGGCGCAGGTTCCCGACTGGCTGGTCATCCGCTTCCCGCTGCAGGGAACGGCCTGGGTCCATGGCAAGGTGATCCAGGCGATCGACGGCGGCAAGCGCTGGAAGGTCACCACCGAGGGCGCCAAGGCCCGCGACGATGCGCGGCTCCTGGGCAACATCGTCGCCGAGCTCGGCGTCGGCGAGATCCTCGAGGACCGCAACCGCACGGTCGGAGATTGGCACGCGGTCTACGTCCCGAGCGCGGTCGCATATGTCCACCGCAGCGTGCTGAATCTGCCCGATGGCCAAGCCGTCCAACAGCAGAAGGCCAAGGCGAAGATCGCCCAGCAGTCGTGGGGCGACGCGCAGACGACCTACGCCAGATATTTCGCAGCGGTGCAGCACGATGCCAACGCCGCTGCGACGCTCGACTGGTCCGGCCTGACCCAGCAGCTGCAGAGCGTCGCCAAGGATCATCCGGAATCGGCGGTCCGCCAGTCGGCCCAGCGCATCCGCGATGGCATCGAACGCGTGCTCGAAGCGACCCAGGCGGTCCACGATGCGCATGGCCAGAAGCCGACGACGCCCACGACCCCCGCCACTCCGACCACACCAACGACACCGACCACACCGACCACACCGACCAAGCCGAACACCCCCACACCGACGACACCCGACAATTCCCTGCAGGTGCCGGCACACGACGATCCGGTCGCGCTGACTCCGACCGAGGTGGCGAAACCCGCGGCGCCGACGGCTCCGCATGCATTCATCGCCGAGGGCTGCGTCAGCGAGAACAGCGACTATCCCAAGGTCGGCGCACCGAACCTGCTGATCGACGGCAACAGCAACGTGGTCGCCTTCCTGAGCATGAAGCCCGGATCCACGCTCAACCTGTCGGAATACTACTGGCGATGGGTTGGCGTTTCCGGCGAGTCCAAGGACCTCGATACCGCGCTCCATGGCCTCGATCGCAAGATCCCGCTGATCATCGTCGACGACGTCGGCCTACTGAAGAAATAGTGGACTCTCTACAGGGGGAGCCGCATCAGGCGGCGTCCCCCCTCAACGCGCCTCTGGCGCTGCCCCCTGGACGACGGGGAGCGGGGTTGACGGCGGGACGACGACAGCCGATTGCGATTGCTCAACTCGCTGGATGACCATGGCCAAGGCTACCACGGCGCACGATACGCCGATGATGCGGCAGTACCTCGAGGTGAAGGCCGAGCGGCCTGACTGCCTGCTGCTGATGCGCATGGGCGATTTCTACGAGGCGTTCCTCGAGGATGCGGTCGAGCTCTCGCGCGTCGCGGGCGTTGCGCTCACCAGCCGCAACAAGGACTCCGCCGAGCCGATCGCCATGGCGGGGGTCCCACACCACAGTCTGGCTGCGCATCTGCCCAAGCTGCTCGCCGCGGGCAAGCGCGTCGCGATCATGGACCAGCTCGAGGATCCGAAGGATACGGCGAAGGACGGCCGCAGCCTGGTGCGGCGCGGTCTCGCCCGCGTCATCACTCCGGGGACGCTGATCGATGAGCTCGATTCGCCGGCGGCGAACCACCTCGTCGCCCTGACCGCATGCGATGGCATCGTGGGCGTCGCGGCGCTCGACGTCTCGACCGGTCGGCTGTCCGTCGAGGAGGCCGCGAGTCCGGCGCAGCTCGCGCTCGCGCTGGCGCGCCTGCAGCCGTCCGAGCTGGTGGTGCCCGAGGTCGTGCGCGACGATGCGCGGTCGATGGAGATCCTCGCCGCCGCCTGCGCGCCGACGCCGGTGCCGGCGGTGTCGACGCCGGCGGAATACGCCTGGAACAGCGCGGATGCGCGCCGCTTCCTCTGCGAACGCCTGCGC
>JACDEN010000438.1 GCA_013816415.1 Planctomycetota bacterium | reverse complement strand
CAGCAAGACAGCGATCATCGGCAACGATGGCCGCATGGACATCGGCGCGTCGATCCGCAGCAAGGCGAAGTCGGTCCGCGCATCGGACCTCGCGGCACGCCACGACCGCGTGCGCGTGCTCAACATGGGCACGATCAAGAGCCTGATCCAGGAGGCCGTGGAAGAGGCCGCCGGGCATCTGACCCGCGCCCTGGGCGAACAGGACCGCAAGCGCCTGCTCGAGGAGGCGGAAGAGGGATTCAAGGAACGCCTCAAGATGTTCGAGGCGGAAAAGCTTACCGCCGAGATGAAGTCGAAGCAGCTGCTCGACCAGCTGCGCATCGCGCAGGACCTGCTCGAGAACGAGCGCAAACGCACGGTGAAAGCCGATCAGTTCACCGTCTCGGCGGCCGGCCTCGACGAGATCGAGGCGAAGTTCAAGCGCCTGCTCGACCATTCGATCGCCGAAGGTCGCGTGGTTCCGGCGCTCGAGGAGGAGCTGCGCCGCGTCATCGGCACCGTGTTCGAGTCTGAACGCCAACGCATCCGCGAGCAGGAGATGCAGGCGCAGAACGAGAAGATCAATCTGCTCGAGAGCAAGATCAAGCGCCTCGCGAGCTCGCTCGACGAGACCGAGCGCCAGCGCGACGAGATGCAGGAGTGGGCGAACGCGCTCGAGGCATCGGGCGGCGGCGCGCTGCGCAACATCATGTCGGCGGGCATGCGCGACGACGCGAACAAGAAGCGCAAGCTCGCGCTGATGAAGGAGATCCTCGAGGTCAACCGCCAGATGCGTGCCGAGCTCGGCATCGCCACCGCACCGGTCGACGAGGAGACCGCCGAGGCGATCAAGAAGGTCGAGGCCGAGGCGACGCTGACCCCGCAGGAGCAGGCCGAGATCCGCGAGAAGCGCAAGCGGGTCGAGGCGGATCCCAACGAGAAGCCGACGCTGTCCAAGGAGGCGATGAACGTGCTGCGCGAGTCCGGCATGGATGTCCCGGAGGACGCGCCGATCGCCAATCCCGACGACGAGGCGTGGGAGAAACCGGTCGCGGTCAAGGCCGGGGCCGGCGTGAAGAAGCTCACCGCCACCGGCGAGGAGGAGGTCCCCGAAGGCGCGGTCGTCAATCCCGACGACATGGAATGGACGCCGCCGACCGAGGCCGCCTCTGGCAAGAAGGCGGTCGAAACCAGCAGCGGAATCAAGAAGATCAAGGCCGCCACCGATTTCAAACTCCCACCCCTGGAAAAGAAGGGGAAGAAATGACGAGAAGCCTGTCCCTATGCCACCAGCTGCGCCACCAGCCTCCGTGAGACTCACGATAACACCCGCGTGCAGACCTCCTCTTTTCCCCCTTCTCGTCAAACCCCCGCACTCAACCATAACCCCTCACGTTCAAGGAGCCTTCCATGTCTGAAGTCGTCTATCTCGGTATCGATCTCGGAACCAGCCGCACCTCCATCACCTCGTCCACGGGCATCCGTGAAACGGTGTGGTCGTACGTCGGCTATCCCAAGGACCACGTCGCCAAGAAGAAGCTCGGCGGCCGCGATATCATCTACGGCAAGGAAGCGCTCGAGAACCGCCTCGCGCTGAACCTGTTCCGCCCCCTCGCGGGCGGCTCGATCAAGCACAAGGGCGCCAAGGATTCGTCGGAAACCAAGAAGGCGATCAAGGACCTGCTCGAGCACACCGTCGCGCTCGCGAAGGCCGCCAAGGACGCGACCATGTACGCGGTGATCGGCGCCCCGGCCGAAGCCAGCGTGGAAGGCAAGGCGACCATCCTCGAAGCCGCCGCCAACTGCATCGACAGCGTCATCGTCTGCTCCGAGCCGTTCGCGGTCGCCTACGGGCTCGACTTCCTCGACGACACCCTGGTGATCGACATCGGCGCCGGCACCACCGACCTCTGCCGCGTGCACGGCACCATGCCGGGACCGGATGACCAGCGCACCCACGAGATCGCCGGCGACGCCATCGATCAGCTGCTGGCCAACCTGATCAAGGAGAAGCACCCCGAGGCGCAGTTCTCGATCAACATGGTGCGCCAGATCAAGGAGCGTCACGCCTCGGTCAGCCCGAAGATGGATGAGGTCATGGAGGTCCTGCCGGTCGCCGGCAAGCCGACCAAGTTCGACCTCACCGAGCTGGTCTACAAGGCCTGCTACAGCCTGGTGCCCCCGACCGTCAAGGCGCTGCAGGACCTGGTCGCCACCTACGATCCGGAATTCCAGGCCAAGATGCGCAACAACGTGCTGCTCGGCGGCGGCGGATCGCAAATCAAGTCGCTCGGCCTGGCCATCGAGAAGGCGCTCGAGGAATACGGCGGCGGCAAGGTCAAGACCGTCGAAGAGCCGCAGTACGCCGGTTCGAACGGCGCGCTGAAGATCGCGCTCGACATGCCCGAGCAGTTCTGGAAGGAATTCAAGTCGCAGCGCGGCGCCGCCGCGGCCGGCTGATCAGCCCCGCAGCGGAACGTTCACGACCCCGCGCCATCCGGCGCGGGGTTTTTTTGTCGAGTGTCCGGTCGAGCGGTGCGCTTCCGAGGCGCGGGCTGAGCCGCTACTTCGCGGGGGCGGGCGCGGGCGCCGTCACGGGGGCGGGCTCCGCTGGAACCACCGTCACCGGCGACGGCGCGACCGCGGCCGCGGTGGCCGAACCGGCAGCATCAGCGCCAACCGGAGCGGGAACAGCCGCCGGCGGGGGATTGGCCTGCAGGTACTGCAGCTTCCAATACATCACGCGCGCGAGATCGAGCAGGCCCTGCGCTCCGTTGTCGCTGCGCGCGGTCAGCGGCTCGAGCTTGGCGATGGCGTCCTGCGGCTTGCCGGCCTTGATCAGCGAGCGCGCGCCGCCGAGCACCGATTCGACCTGGATGTGCTGGAAGCGGCCCTTGGAATTCTTCTCGACCTCGGCGTAATCCCTGATCGCCGCATCGAGGTCGCCGGCCTGGAATTCCGCTCCGGCAAGCGAGAGGCGGGCGTTGTACTGCAGCTCGGCGTCGTCGGACTTCTTCGCCAGGTCGACGGCCTTTCCGGCCGAGACCTTGGCGCCGGCCGCGTCCTCCTTGGTCAGGCTGTCCTGGGTCAATTCGATGGCGGCGCGCGCGCGGTAGTACGGCGCGGCCTGCTCATCGGCGAGCAGCGCCTGCAGGCGCGTGATCCGGGTCGGGGCATCCTCGGCGTCCATCGCCGATACGAAGGTGGTGGCCGATGCCACGCCGGTGCGGTTGATGACCATCAGGCGCACCACCTGCGCGAGCAGCACGACCACCAGCAGGCCGAGCACATAGAGATACCAGTGGCGCTTGATGCCTTGGGCGAAGATGTCGATGCGGTCGTAGATCGGGTCCGAATAGCTCGACGTCGGACCGGATTCCGGATACTGGGCCATGGGCTCTTTCAGCTAGGGTGCGGCTGTCGCCGGCGTGTGCGTCGCGGCGTCGGCCGGAGCCGCCGCGCAGGGCAGCAGGTGGAACCGGATGCTAGTCAGGCCGCCGCTGCGTCCAGCCTCGATGATCAGCTCCTCCGTCCCCTTGCGCCAGTGGCCGGCGCCCAGGCGCGTCCAGCCGCAGGGCGGCAGCTCGGAGTCGTAGCGAGCCAGCGCCGCGGCCGGTGGATCGTCCTGGGCACCGTCGCGCTGGCGCATGCTGACTTCGAAGCGGCGGACGGTGC
>JACDEN010000437.1 GCA_013816415.1 Planctomycetota bacterium | reverse complement strand
GGCGAGAGCGCCCACGATGATGGCGCCCGTCGCCGCGAATCCGCGCGAGCGCAGCGTGCGACGGAGCCGTTCGCGCGCGCGGTGGATGCGCACGGCCAAGGTGTTCGCGCTCACGCCGAGCGCCGTGGCCGCGTCCTCCTGGGACAGCCCGCTGAAATAATGCAGGTCGATCGCTGCGCGGAACGTCTCGGGGAGTTCCTTCACCGCATCACGCACCACGTCGTGCACATCCGACGCTGCCGGATCGGCGGATCCGGATGACGTCGATGAGACGAGGCGTTCCCGCCGCGTCCGGCGTCCGCGCGAACGCAGCGCCCGCACCGCCGCGACATGGACCAGGCGGGCGAGCCATGCGGCGAAGGTGATGGAGCCGTCGTAGCGGCCGGAGGTCTTCACCAACTGCAGGAAGGCCTCCTGCACCGCATCCTCGGCGTCGGCCGCATTGCCAAGCAGGCGCCGAGCGTGCGCATAGGCGCGATCGCTCGAGTCGCGGAGGACCATCTCGAGAGCGGTCGGATCGCGGTCGCGCGCGAAGCGCAGGAAGCGCCGGGTCGCGTCGTCCAGGACGGTGGGGAGCGAGAGTGAGGAGTCAGCGGGGGCGGTCATAGCCATATACCTCGTATCATCCCGCCGACGGGCGCGACCTTACGGGAATCCGGAGCAAAGGCAGCGGCGTGATAGGATCGGGTGGCTCAAGGGGTTGGAGGATAGGGAGGATGGCGGATGGCGGATGGCGGATGGCGGATGGCGGATGGCGGATGGCACATGGCACATGGCAACAGCTGATAGCCGATAGCCGATAGCCAGCTGTCCGATGGTCCCACTATCCTCCATCCGCCCCGCCGCTACCGCTTCGTCAATCGCCAACAGCGATGGATGCGTTTGTTGCGGAAGTCCTCGGGGATGGAGCGGTCGGTGAGGTCCTCGATCGTGAAGGGCGGCATGACGGTGGAGAGTTCGAAGCCGCGGAAGTTGGTGCTGAAGTAGACGGCGCCGCCATCGCGCAGCAGGGCATGGCATTGGGCGAGCAGCCACGGGTGGTCCTTCTCGACCGAGAACGGGCGCTGCATGCTGGTCGAGTTCGAGAAGGTCGGCGGATCGCAGATGATCAGGTCCCAGCGCTGCGGCGCGCTCGGCGCGTTCGCAAGCCATTCCAGGCAGTCGGCCTTCACCAGGGTGTGCTCGGGCGATTCTGCGAGGCCGTTGTGCGCGAGATTCCGCCGCGCCCAGTCGAGGTAGGTGTTGCTGAGGTCGACGGTGGTGGTCGCGGCGGCGCCACCGGCGCGCGCGTAGCAGGTGAAGGATCCGGTGTAGGCGAAGAGGTTGAGCACCGACTTCCCCGCGGACCCCTCTCGCACCAGCGCGCGCGTCGGGCGGTGGTCGAGGAACAGACCGGTGTCGAGGTAGTCTGAGAGGTTCACCTCGAACAGCAGCCCCTGCTCGCGCACCGTCTTCACCGCGCGGCGCTGATCGAGCTTCTCGTACTGGCCCTCGCCGGACTGCCGATCCTTCTGCGGGGCGCGCCGCTTGAGGAAGATGCGCTCCGACGGCAGGTCGAGTCCCGCGCCGACCGCCTCGAGCACCCGCGCGAGCCACTCGCGCTCCTGTTCCGGCGTCTCGTTGCGGGTGCGCGCGTGGGCCCACACCACCGCGTCGCCGTCGTACCAGTCGACGATCAGCGGCTGATCAGCGATGTCGCGGTCGTAGAGACGGTAGCACGAGACATCAGTGCGCTTCGCCCATTTGCGCAGATGGCGATGGACGCGGCGGAAGCGGTTGGCGAGTTGTTCGTAGGCGGCGTCCATCTGGCGAAAGCATTGGAGGACGGCGGGGCGGCGGGGAAAGGGGTGGGAGGGCGGCGGGGCGCCGCGGCGGATGGCGGATGGCGGATAGCTGATAGCTGATAGCTGATAGCTGATAGCTGATAGCCGCCAGCTACGTCGCCCCGCCGTCCACCGGCACTCCCGCGAGATCCGCCCAGATCTTCACCACATATGGGATCAGCGCGTCGTTGTAATCGAAGCGCGGGCTATGGCAGGGTTCCATGGTGGTGCCGGGCTTACCGCCGCCGAGGAGGAAATACGTGCCGGGGCGCTCCTGCAGGTAATACGAGAAATCCTCGGCGCCCATGATCGGCAGCGCGTTGGTGAAGACCGCGCCCTTGCCCATCGCGCGTTCGATCGCTGCGGCGGCCTTGGCGGCGCAGGCGTGATCGTTGACGGTCGCGGGATAGCAGGGCCGGTAGGTGAACGAGGCCTTGCAGCCGGAGATGCGGCAGGCGGCGTCGAGGATCTCGCCGGTCTTGCGCGCGAGCTCGTCGCGCAAGGCGGTGGTGACCGCGCGCACCGTTCCCGACAGTTCGATGGCATCGGGGATGACGTTGTTGGCGGTGCCGCCGTGGAAGGTGGTGACGGAGATCACGCCCGCTTCGATCGGACTGACCTGACGGCTCACCACCTGCTGGACCATGGTCACGAAGGTCGCAGCCGTCACCAACGGATCGATGCTCTGGTGCGGCATGCTGGCGTGACCGCCGCGCCCGGTGACGGTGGCGACGAATTCCCCATTGGACGCGAGGATGGTCCCGCCGATGCAGCCCGCGGTGCCTTGGGCGAACGGCGGCCAGTTGTGATAGCCGTAGACCTCGTCGATGCCGGTGAGCGCGCCTTCTTCGATCATGCGTTTGGCGCCATGGCCGCCTTCCTCGGCGGGCTGGAACAGCAGCGTCACCGGACCCGGCAGATCCTTCTCGCGCGATTTCAGATACGCGGCGGCGCCGAGCAGGCTGGCAGTGTGGCCGTCATGGCCGCACGCGTGCATGTGGCCTTCGCGCTCGCTCGCGTACGGCAGCTTGGTCAGCTCCTGCACCGGCAGCGCGTCGAGGTCTGCGCGGAACGCGAGGTGCTTACCCGTCGCCTTCGGCGCGAGGCGGCCGAGGGTTCCGGTCTCGGCGCAGGCCTGCCACGGGATGCCGAGACGGTCGAGCTCGGCGCGCACCAGCTTGGCGGTCTGGTGCTCCTGATAGCCGAGCTCGGGTTGGCGATGGATGCGGTGGCGCAGGCCGGTGGCGTGCTTGACGATGTCGGCGAGCGCGGTCATGGGGCATCCTTGATCACGGCGTGATCGGTGAGGCGGTTCATGGGAGTGCGGCGGAGCGGGGAGCGACGGTGAGCGACCAGTCGCCGCGCTCGTCGCAGCGCAGCTCGACCGCACGGCCGCACGGCATCATCAGGCCATCGTCGATGTGGCCGAACGGCAGGCGCGAGATGGCGGGGATGCGCAGACGATGCGCCCACTCGGCAAGCACCTCGTCGATGGTCGGGCCGTGGTAGTCGGAGCGTTCCTTGTGGGTGAACGAACCGCCGATCATACCGACGACTCCCTCGAGGGCTCCCGAGAGATGCAGCTGGTTGAGCGCGAAATCGAGCTGGAACGGATGCTCGTCGACGTCCTCGATGGCGAGCACATGCCCGGAGAGGTCCGGCATGGCGGCGGTTCCGCACAGCCCCGCGAACACCGACACGCAGACGCTCATGCATGGACCGCCCGCCTCGCCCGCGCGCAGCACGCGCACGCCGGCGTCGATCGACCCCGAGCGCGCATAGCCGTCGCCGCGCAGCAGCGCGCACAGCGTCTCACCCGAGCGGCCGTGGCGCGAGGTCGGCACCGCGCCATAGATCCC
>JACDEN010000436.1:3323-3684 GCA_013816415.1 Planctomycetota bacterium | reverse complement strand
TGCCTCTCCCGCTCTCGTGGACTTCCCTCAACCCGCCTGACGATGCGCGCGATGATCCTGCGTCTGTGCATGCTCGCCGCTGGCGCAGTACCGCTGTCGGCCGCGGTGGTCGGGATTCCCGAGCCGCCGACGCCGGGTCCGCTGCCGCGGGCGTGGCTCGAGCACGCGAACGACAATCTCGCCGATGGGGTGAACAACCACGACGACCATCGTACCGGATCGTTCACCGCCGGGTACGCGCAGGACGGGTGGGTGCTGTCGGCGGATGCGAGCGTGCTCACGCACAAGGCGCCGTTTAACGGTACGCCGCCGTCGCGCAGCGATGAGCTGACTCTCGCGGTCGGTCGCGCGCTCATCGACG
>JACDEN010000436.1:973-3313 GCA_013816415.1 Planctomycetota bacterium | reverse complement strand
GACGATCCGCCGAGCGATGGCCACAGCCATGCGCTGGTGGTGGTCGGCGCCGGCATGCGCATCGACGGATCGCTCGGCGGAGAGCGCGTCCAGTCGCTGTTGCACGGCAGCACCGGATACGACGAGGTGCGGTTGCCGTACGATCGCGACCGCGCGTACGATGCGCTGGCCTACGTCATGGCGCGCGAACTGATCTCGGCGGATCCGGTGGACGGCATGTCGTGGGTCATCCCGAAGGCGCGCTGGGGAACCGAGGTCATCGCCGAAGCGTTGGCGACATCCGGCGGCGAGTACCAGGCGTGCGTCGGTCTCGACCTGGTGCTGATGGGCAGCCAAGGATCGACGTGGATCGGCGGCCGCTATCAGTGGAACGAAGGCGTCCAGGCCTCGCCGAGCGCGGCCGCGGTGGCCGACCACGAGGCTGGCCCATGGATCGTCGCCGGCGCGTCGATCGGCCCCTTGCCGATGCCGATCGGCGGCTACCTGCGCGGCGGCATCGATCCGCACACCCGCGCCACCATCGGCAGCATCGGCCTGACCTTCGAGCCGCGGCAATACGGTTCAGGCGGTCTCGAGCGCGTCGAGCAGGCGATCGGCTATTACGAAGGCGCGGTGATCGGTGTCCAGCTGCGCTGGAGCCCACGCGCCGTCGGAGGCATCGAACGCTGGTGGCTGCATCAGGACGTCGTGCTCGACTACCGCTTTGGCGGCGTGCCCGAGGTCAACTGGTTCGGCAACCAGGTGCTGTCCGACCAGATTCTGCTCGGACATTCGCCGTCCCTGAATCTGATGCCGAGCTGGCCGTTCCGGCTGATGCCCTACGCAACCGGCTCGGTCGGCGTGCGCTCGGAACGCGTCGCGGTGCGTCGCGCGGATGCGCGCTTCGCCGAGGATTCAGCGACCAGCGGCGTCTTCCAGATGGGATTCGGCCTGCGCGTCGGCTTCGCCACCCACGGCGAGACCACCTTCCTGCGCACGCTCGACCATCTGCGCCTCGGCGCCGGCTACGACCGCTGGTTCCCCTGGCGCTCGCGTGAGATCGCCAACGGCGCGGACCACGACCGCTATCTGTCGGTCAATGGCGGATATGGCGCGACCATGGGATGGTTGATGCGCTGGTAGGGGGCATTGTCGGTTATCGCCGCGCATCGACGCCCGTCTGTCGTGGAGGAGGGGACGGGCATGGAGGTGTCAGCGCAGGTCCGCGGCGGTTTCTCCCTGGTCGAGATGATGGTCGTGCTCGGACTGTTCGTGTCCCTGATGGGATTGTCGGTGGGCGCGATCATGCACACCCCGCGCCTGCACGCGGCGGTCGCCACCGAGCATCTGATCGCCGATCTCGTGCGGCAGGCGAAGCATACCGCGCGCTCGAGCGGGTCTCCGGTGGTGCTCGATATCGACCGCGCCACGCGCACCATCTCGGGTGTCAGCTTGACCTCGCTCAAGGACGAAATCTTTGAAGCGGGCGTTCCCCCGCAGTTCTCGACCCCGCTCGGGCTGTGCGGCAGCGGCCTGGTCGACTGCTTCACCACCTCCCCGCCGACCTCGCTCGAGCCGATCCTGTTCGCCCGCTCGGAGCGCATGATCCGCCGCACGGCGAGCGGACGCACCGACGGCTTCTACATGTCATGTCACGTCCGAACCACCCCCCATGGCCCTCTGCACGAACCATTGATGTTCGTCGGCGATTACAACATCGACGACTGCTCGGCGTGCCTCTTCCTCGAATCCATCAGCACGCCGATCCAGGTCGCCGATAAGAAAGCTGGAAGTGCGTTCAATACGTCCGTCAGCGCCCGCGAGCTCACGGGCATGGTGAATTTCGAAGGCGGCGGACGGGTGACCGTCACCGCCAATGGCACCCCGCCCCCGGTGGCGCTGTCCGAAGAGCGGGACCTGCCGGTCCTGGTCGACCTGGACGGTGTGCAGGAGATCGATGCCCCGGTGCCGATCGTCTGTAACAGACGATGGATCGAGGTGGGGCTGCTCTATGACGGTGAACGCCTCGAACTGTACCTCGATGGACGGCTGGTGGGCTGGAAGGAGTGCCCGCCCTTCCCGGTGAAGGGCACGAACACCGCATCGGATAACAGCCTGCACCTCGGCTACGGCTACTGGCCGGCCGAACCGCCGCCCCTGCGCAACCACTGGATGACCATGACCCTCGACGACGTGCGCATCCAGCGCCTTGGCACCGACCGGCCGGCGGAGCTGGCGGCGGGCATCGTGCCGGAGGCCGACTACCGCATCTGCGCGCATCCGGACGGCCGGGTGGAGACCAGCCGCTTCGTCGCCGGCAAGGCTCCGATCGCGACCACCGAGCTGGCCTTCACCGGCGCG
>JACDEN010000436.1:0-963 GCA_013816415.1 Planctomycetota bacterium | reverse complement strand
GGCTGACGATCCAGGTGCCGATCGACGGCGCGGTACGCGCGACGACGGTCTCGGCGCCCTGATCAGGGCGCGGGCGGCGGTCGCGGCGTCTCGGTCAGCTCGAAGAAACGGCTCTCGAGATCGCGATCGCCTTTGACCTCGGTGACGGTTCCGCTGGCGAGCGTGCGGCCGTGGTCCATCACCGTGACGTGGTCGGCGACGCCCTCGACCGTCGCCATGGTGTGCGTGCTCATCAGCACCGCGCCGCCGTCTCGGGCCACTTCCTTCAGCAGGTCGAGAACGACGCGGATGTGGCGCGGATCGAGGCCGACCAGCGGCTCGTCGACGATCAAGAGGCGCGGCGCGTGCAGGATCGCCGCCGCCAGCACCACGCGCTGGCGCATGCCGTGGCTGTAGCCTTCGGCGACGTGGTCGAGGAATTCGTGCAGCGAGAAGCGCTCGACCACCTCGCCGAGCCGGCGTTCGTAGGTCGGCCGGTCGAGCCCGTAGACGCGGCCGGTGAAATCCAGGAACTCGCGGCCGGTGAGGCGCTCGTACAGATACGGCTCGTCGGGAACGTAGGCGAGCATCCGCCGCGCGGCGACGCCATCGGTGACGACGTCGTGGCCGTCGACACTGATGTGGCCGGCATCGGGGCGCAGCAGGCCGACGCACATGCGGATGGTGGTGGTCTTGCCGGCGCCGTTCGGACCGAGGAAGGCGTGGATCGAGCCGGCTGGTACCGTCAGATCGAGTCCGTCCACTGCCGTGAGACGGCCGAATCGTTTGATGACGCCGCTGATTGCGAGCATGGCGTCAGCGTCGCTCGAGCACGATCCGCGACAAGCGGCGTGCGCGGTCGGCCTGATCCCCGAGGTCGACGAGCACTGACACAAGGCCTGCCGCATCGAAACCTAGCGCGGCGATATCCCCGGCGGTGATGTCCGGGTGTTCCGCGGCCAGCGGTCCGATGCGCTTGAGCAG
>JACDEN010000435.1 GCA_013816415.1 Planctomycetota bacterium | reverse complement strand
GAACAGCTGCGGAGGTTCAATTGCTGCGGGAAACAGCCTTATGGAACAGGTTCATATCCCACTGTCCTCAGCACCTGCGCTGGAATGGGCTCTTTTGGGACAGGCTCTAAATGACGGCTTGTCCAATCAGGACGGCGCCTGTCCTCATGTCCTGGGACTTTTGTCGCTGAGCAAGACCTCCAAGTGGCCCCTTCCCTCAGCATGCACGTTGTGTACACTCCATGCGTACCAGAGGATCACCATGCGCACCGTCAACGTCCGCGACGCCCGCGACCATCTCGCCGAGATTCTGACCCAAGTGAGCGGCGGCGAGGTCGTGATCCTCACCCGGCGCGGTCAGGAGATCGCCCGGATCGTTCCCCCCGCGAACGCCGCTCGACCATTGCCGGGGCGTGGCGCTGCCCGGGCGGCCATGCTCAAGCGTGGTGCGCGCGTGACCAAGAGCGCCGTCGTCGTCCAGCGTGAGGACGAACGCGCGTGAGCGTCCTCTATTGCGACACCAGCGTCCTTGTCGCGTACTACGTCCCCGAGGTTCACAGCTCCAAGGCTGAGAAGATCCTCGACGGCCATGCGCAGCGCGTGGTCTCGACGCTCGCGCTCACCGAGGCCAGCTCGGCGCTGCGTCGGAAGGTCCACGACAAGACTCTCGTACGCGCCGATGGCCAGGCCGCGTTCGACGATCTGCGCCAGGACGTGTCAAATGGTCTGTTCCGGCTCGTCGAGATCGAGCGCCGCCACTATGACCACGCCGCCCAGTCGATGTGGACGACCAAGGAGCGATTGCGAACGCTCGACGCACTGCACCTCGCTGCGGCGGCGCTCGACGGCATGCACCTGACCACCGCTGATGATGTGATGGCGAAGGCTGGCAGAGAGTTGGGCGTCACGATCGTGTGGGCAGGTTAGGCCTGCACATAGACAACGCCTGGTTCCCCACGTTCTCGTCCGACCCACGATGCTCGTTCAGGTTTAAGGCCTACGGCATCATCCACACCGTGACCTCATCCTGCACCGGACGCCCGCGGCGGGTCAGGCGCAGCATGCGGCCGTCCTCCTCGAGCAGTCCCTGGCCGATCATCGCGTCGGCGCGCGGTCGCCAGCGCGCGGCGCGGTCGCCGAGGTCATCGGCGCGCGTGGTGTCGACACCCTCTTTCAGGCGCAGGCCGAGCATCCAGCATTCGCGCAGTCGCTCCGTTGGAGTGAGCGTCTCGACCCTCCACGCGGCGTCGCCGCCGGAGGCGATCGCCTCGATGTAGCGGCCGCTGTGCTTTTCCCGCGTCGTGCGCACGCCCGCCCAGGTGCTCACCGCTCCCGCGCCGACCGCCTGATAGTCGCGCTGCCGCCAATAGGCGAGGTTGTGGCGGGATTCCTGTCCGCTTCGCGCGAAATTGCTGGTCTCGTAGGCGTCGAGGCCGAGCGCCGCGAGTTCATCCCACAGCAGATCGAACTGCCGACGGCTGGTTTCGGCGTCGATCTCCGTGAGCTCGCCGCGGGCGCGGCGCGCGTGGAATTCGGTGCCCGGCTCGTACGTCAGGTGATAGACGGACGCATGGTCGAGGCGATGGCGCCGATACAGATCGAGGTCGGCGAGCAGTTCGGCATCGGTCTGGCCGGGCAGCCCCATGATGAGATCCGCCGACACCCGCGGCGCGGCCGCGCAGGCCAGCGCGAGTGCGCGTTCTGCCTCGGCGGCGTCATGCACGCGGCCGAGGAAGCGCAGGTGCCGATCGTGCGTCGATTGGATGCCCAGGCTCAGCCGGTTGACGCCATGCTCGACCAGCACGCGGAAGCGCTCGGCGTCGGCCGAGCCGGGATTTGCCTCGCTCGTCCATTCGTAATCCGGGGCGAGCGTCACGTGGTCGCGCACGCCGGCGAGCAGGCGCGCGAGCATTGCCGGTGGAAGGATGCTGGGTGTGCCGCCGCCGATGAACAGGGTATCGTACGGTCCACGCGGACAGCGACGCACCTCGGTCAGCAGCGCGTCCACGTAGCGGCCATACTCGTCCTCGCGGCCGGCCACCGAATTGAAGTCGCAGTACGGGCATTTCGCGGCGCAGAAGGGGATGTGCAGATAGAGGTGCATGCCGGATCCCCGCGGGGGGACCCGCCAGGGTACGGCCGGAACTGCGCATCCAATGGCCGTATCCGGCCGCCGCGCGCCGCCTCGTCCGCCGCCTTCCTTCGCCGCACGCCGCCCGTAGAGTCCGCCCGATGGCCCTGCTCAACTGGTCGATGACGATGGTCGGCTATCCGGCGCACGCGCGCAGCGGCACCCGCGTCATCGGCGTCTCGCACATGAGCACCTTCGCCGCGATGCGCGTGGTCGAGGATCTCGGCATCATCAGTGGCTGGCTGAAGGCCGAAGGGTCGCAGCCGCAGCTCGAACGGGTGCGCGTCGGTTCGCCGACCTGGGTCGGCCTGCCGGAACTTTTTTCCGAGCGGCGCGTGGTCAAGACCGAGGGCCTCGCCAGCGGGACCCTGGTTTTCGCCGCTGGCGCCAAGAGCGACGGCGCGCCGCCGACCGATCGCACGCTGGTCGCCTGGGCCGAGAGCCGCGGCCAGCCGTGGGTCGAGGTGGTCGACAACGAGACCGCCTATTGGGGCGGGCTGGACGACCGCCGGCTCGCCACCGTCATCACCTGGTTCCTGTGCCAGCGCCCGATCGAGCACGATTGGCGCAAACTCACGATCGAGGCCCGCACGCTCGCGATCATCAAGCACGGCCTGTTCGAGCACGGCTGGACGCGCAACCTCGGTCTGGTGAAACCCGAGCGCGGGACCTCCGACCTGTGGGGCGGCGTGCACCGCAACTGCCTACTCGACCACACGCATCAGCCGGAACCGTCGCGCGTCCAGGCGGGCATGCGCGTGCGCATCGAACTCGGCGAGCTGTTCGGCAAGGATCTGCTCGAGCACTGCCCGCTCAACGACGAGACCGGCAAGGTCGGCGTGAAATGAGCGGTTGCGCGCGGGCGCTGGGCCTCCTTCGACGCGCACGCTGACGCCGATGTCGAAGGCCTCGGTGATGTCGATCGTCTTCGTGGTGGTGATGGCGGTGGGCGCGCTGCTGGTCGGCCGCGAATTCCGACAGGCCCAGGAGCGGCCGGGCGTGCAGCGGCTCGAGAGCCAGCGGCGTCTCGGCCAGTTCGCCGCGGCGCTCGCGGCGTACCAGGGCCGCCACCACGACTGGCCGGACAACCTCTTCCAGGTGATGAAGGACCAGCACCTCGGCTTCGGCGCGAACCTGGTGCGCGGCGGCGGCACCTACCGCTATCGCAAGCCCGGGCGCGACGATGGCGCGGACCGGGTGGTGATGTGGAGCGATCTGCCACACCAGGGCGTCAAGGCCGGTGAGCCGTGGGGCGGTGAGGGCGAGGTGGCGACCAGCGACCATCCGCCGGTCTCGTACGTGCTGACCCGCGATCTGCGCATCGAGGAGGTGGGCCTCGAGGCGTGGCGGACGCGCACCGGACAGGCTGCGGATTCGGCGGCTGCACCTGCACCTGCTCCCGCTCCTGAGCACTGATTGATCCCTGGGTTCGCTGACGAGACTGCGCCGATGCCCGCCGGTCATCGAGGAAGGATCGCATGCGTCTGATAAGCTTCGGCGATCGTGGCAGCGAGCGCGCGGGCCTGATCATCGGCGGCGGCGTGGTCGCGGTCGAGGACCTGTCGCCGCGCGCGCCTACGAC
>JACDEN010000042.1 GCA_013816415.1 Planctomycetota bacterium | reverse complement strand
CGCCGGACAGCGCAACCGTGAGGTGATGGAGGAGATCATGGGCAGCGGGACGTGGGCTCATGAGGCCCGACAAATTTTTTATAAGCGATTGTCAATAGGTAATTTAGATATGGGCCTAAAGTGAACGACATTGCGAGCCGGATCAGCCCTCGGGATAGGCGGCGAAGAACCGCGCGAGCGTATCGCGCCAATGCGGCATCGCCGGCAGTCCGTGGAGCCTGAGTGCCATCTTGTCCAGCCGTGAATTCATCGGACGCGGAGCGGGCCGCGGAAATTCCGCCGTCGTGCATGGAAGGAGCCCGCGGGTGAATCCCTTCGCCGTGAAGATCTCGCGCGTGAACGCGTACCACGAGGCATCGCCTTCGCAGGTCAGATGCACCGTGCCGCAGATCGGTCGACCGATGATCGCCAGCAGTCCGTCGGCGACCGCATCGGTGGAGGTCGGATTTCCGATCTGGTCGTCGACGACCTTCATCGGCGCCCCCTCCTGCGCGCCGTGCTTCAGCATGGCGTGCACGAAGGACGGCCCCCCCGGCCCGTAGAGCCAGGCGATGCGCGCGACGACGTGGTCGGGACAGTGGGTGCGCACTACGTCCTCGCCGGCGAGCTTGCTCGCTCCGTACACCGTGCGCGGCGCGGGAGCATCGTACTCGTGGTACGGACGATCGAGGTCTCCCGAGAAGACGTAGTCGGTGGAGATCGCGATCAGCCGCGCGCGGTGGCGCTGGCAGGCGATCGCCACGTTTGCGCTGCCAACCGCGTTGATGCGATAGGCCTTGTCGCGCTCGGTCTCGCAGGCGTCCACCGCGGTCATCGCCGCGCAATGGACGACGACCTCGGGCTTCCAGGCGGACCATTCCGCCTCCACCGCCGCGGCGTCGGCGATGTCGACGTCCATGTCGACGCCCCACACCTGATGGGCGATGAAGCGGCGGAGCAAGGTGCGTCCGAGCATGCCCTTGGCGCCGGTGATGAGGACGCGGCTCACGGACTGTTCGCCTCGTACCGGTAGGAGGGAAGATCGGACTGGGGCCGGGTCGCGAGCGTCCCGAAGGTGCGATCCTTGGCAGAGAGTACCGGCTCAGGCGAGGCCAATGGCCACGGGATGTCGAGCGCGGGGTCGTTCCAGATCAGTCCGCGCTCCTCGCTGGGAGCGTAGAAATCCGTACACTTATAGATGAACTCGGCCATGTCGCTCATCACGTAGAAGCCGTGGGCAAATCCCTCGGGCACGAAGAACGACCGCTTGTTGTGGGCAGACAGGACCGTGGATGCGAACCGCCCGAAGGTCGGACTGCCGCGTCGGATGTCGACGGCGACATCGAAGACTTCGCCCTGCACCACGCGCACGAGCTTGGCCTGCGGCTTGCCGAGCTGGTAGTGGAGCCCGCGCAGCACCCCCTGCCGCGAGCGCGAGTAGTTGTCCTGGACGAAGACCTGCGGGATCCCGATCGCAGCGAAATCCAGGGCATGGTAGGACTCGAGGAAGAATCCCCGCTCGTCGCCGTGCACCGTCGGCTCGATGACCACCACCCCCGGAAGCGTCGTGGCGATGACGTTCATCCGTGGCCTTCCTGCGTGAGGAGATCCCTCAGGTAGGCCGCATACGCGCTTTTGCCCATCGAATCCGCCTCGGCGCGCACCTCGGCCGGGCCGATCCATTTCTGGTGCCAGGCGATCTCCTCGAGGCACGCGATCTTCAGGCCCTGCCGCTCCTCGATCGCCTGGATGAAGTTCGAGGCCTCCATCAAGCTCTGGTGGGTGCCGGTGTCGAGCCAGGCGATGCCGCGTCCGAGCTTCGCGACCTGCAGTTCGCCGCGCTCCATGAAGACACGATTGAGATCGGTGATCTCGTATTCGCCGCGCGCGCTCGGCTTCAGGCGCGCCGCCTCGTCGCAGACCTCGGGTCCGTAGAAATAGAGGCCCGGCACCGCGTAATGGCTCTTCGGCGCCTTCGGCTTCTCCTCGATCGAGATCGCCGTGCCGGCCGCATCGAAATCGACCACTCCATAGCGTTCTGGATCGCGGACGTAGCAGGCGAAGACCAGACCGCCGCGGGTAGTGCGCGCAGCAGCGGTGATGATCTCGGTCAGGCCATGGCCGTAGAAGATGTTGTCGCCCAGGACCAGGCATCCCGGCCCGCCCGCGAGGAACGCCCGGCCGATGACGAAGGCCTGGGCCAAGCCGTCGGGCTTCGCCTGCTCGGCATAGGAAAAGCGCATGCCGAGGCGCGCGCCATCGCCGAGAAGGGAGCGGAAATCCGGCAGATCGTGGGGCGTCGAGATGATCAGCACATCGCGGATCCCCGCGAGCATGAGCACGCTCAACGGGTAATAGATCATCGGCTTGTCGTAGATCGGCATCAGCTGCTTGCTGATGACCTTCGTCAGCGGGTGCAACCGGGTGCCGGAACCGCCAGCCAGGATGATGCCTTTCATCGCGTGTGCGGCTCCTTGATGGA
The DNA here is from genome assembly GCA_013816415.1 of Planctomycetota bacterium. GTDB lineage: Bacteria > Planctomycetota > UBA11346 > UBA11346 > UBA11346 > JACCZE01. The sequence goes on along the minus strand of JACDEN010000042.1, from coordinate 8,586 downwards.
TTGTCAGCGATCGCTCGGAAGGACGCAAGCGCCAGGCGGTCCTCCGTGCTTCCCAGACGGCGGGATAGCCGGACAGTGACCGTGGCAGACCATTCCACCCGGGCGGACTCCACGATGGCACCGATCACCCATGTTCCCCGCGTCGTCCTGGTGACGGGTGGCGCCGGATTCATCGGCAGCAATTTCATCCGTCACCAGCTGAGCACCCACCGGGACGTACGCATCGTCAATCTCGACGCGCTGACCTACGCCGGTAATCCGGCGAACCTCACCGACCTGGCAACGGACAGCCGTTACCGGTTCGTCCACGGGGACATCACCGACAAGACGCTCGTCGAATCCCTGCTCTCTGGCGACCGCGTCGATACCCTCGTGCATTTCGCCGCGGAGAGCCACGTCGACCGTTCGATCGATGGCCCTGCGGCCTTCGTGAGGACGAACATCGACGGCACGGCCGTGCTGCTGATGGCCGCCGCCGCAGTCTGGAAGGGCCGGAGGGACGTCCGCTTCCATCACGTCAGCACCGACGAGGTGTACGGATCGCTCGGGCCGTCGGGCAAATTCACCGAGCAGACCCCATATGATCCTTCGAGCCCGTACAGCGCCTCGAAAGCCGCCTCGGATCACCTGGTGCGAGCCTGGAACCGCACCTTCCGCCTTCCGGTCACCATCTCGAACTGCTCGAACAATTACGGTCCGTTCCAGCTTCCGGAAAAACTCATTCCCTTGATGATCTCCAACGCGCTCGAGGGCAAGCCCCTGCCGATTTATGGTGATGGGAAGAACGTACGCGATTGGCTCCATGTCGAAGACCACTGCCGCGCCATCGACGTCATTGCGCGCTCAGGCGCAGATGGCGCCACCTACAACGTCGGTGGGGACAACGAGATGACCAACCTCGCGATCGTCGAGACCATCTGCGCCGCCCTGGACCGGCTCAAGCCCGACCCGCGCGGCACCCCCTATCGGAACCTGATCGCCTTCGTCGCCGATCGACCCGGCCACGACCGCCGGTACGCCATCGACGCCGCGAAGATCCAACGGGAACTGGGCTGGAAGCCGGTAGAGACGTTCCACAGCGGAATCGCGAAGACCGTCTCATGGTATCTCGCGCAGGCGGACTGGCTGAAAGCATCGGGCGCGAACACCCGCACCAGGCAGGGTCTGATCAACCGCTGAGGACGACGACCTCGGCCATGGTGCCAGTCAGCCTGAGGCCTTGGGGGCCTTGACCAGCTCCTCGGTCATGAGGCGCACCACATCGGGCATCTGATACGTCGCCTTCCAGCCGAGCTTCCGCTCGGCCTTTCCGGGATTCGCGCGGCCGATGCGCAGATCCGTCGGGCGCAGCAGCGACTGGTCGACGACCACGTGATCGCGCCAATCGAGATCGAAATGCGCGAACGCGGTGCGGACGAATTCCTCCAACGGGTACGAATGTCCGGTCGCGATGATGAAATCATCTGGCTTATCCTGCTGGAGCATCCGCCACATGGCCTCGACGTATTCCGGGGCCCATCCCCAATCGCGCTGGATGTCGAGATTTCCCAGGCGCAATGGAGCACGTTCGCCAGCCGCGATGCGGCAGGCGCCGGAAATGATCTTCTTGGTCACGAAGCGGTCCGAACGCAGCGGCGACTCGTGGTTGAAGAGGATGCCGGAGCAGGCGTACAGATTGTAGGCTTCGCGATAATTCGCGACCATCCAGAACGCGGTCGACTTCGCCACCGCATAGGGGCTGCGCGGCCGGAAGGGCGTGAGCTCGTCGGCGGCGAGGTCGCCGGTGTCACCGAAGCACTCGCTCGACCCGGCATTGTATAGCTTGGTCGGCAGTCCGGTGAAACGCATCGCCTCGAGCAGGTTCAGGGTCGCGACACTATGGCTTTCGAGGGTCTCGACCGGCTGCTGGAACGACAGGCCGACGGAACTCTGACCCGCCAGGTTGTAGATCTCGTCCGGCTTCACCTTCGCCATGGTCTGCAGGACGCTGCGGAAATCGTTGACCGCGACGGATTCGACCTTGATACGGTCGCGGATGCCGAGGGTGACGAGGTTGTGGAACTCGGACACCTCGGCGTCGCGCGATGTGCCGTGGACCTCATAGCCTTTTTCCAGGAGCAGCTTGGCTAGGTAGCTGCCGTCCTGGCCGGAAACACCGAGAATGAGCGCCCGTTTCATCGATTGCCGCCAGGGTGTTGCCGTGATTCCGGTCGAAGACGTCTAGTACGCGCCGCGACTCATCAATACCACGCGGATCGTCTTGATCAGAATATGGATGTCCAGCCAGACCGACCAGTTCCGGACGTAATACGAATCGAGCATGACGCGTTCGGCGTAGGTCGTATCGTTCCGGCCGGACACCTGCCAGAGGCCGCTGATGCCGGGCCGCACCTGCAGGTAGAGATCGATCGCCCCCTCGTATTTCGCCATCTCGGCATCGACGATCGGCCGTGGACCGACCAGGCTCATCTGGCCGAGGACGGCGTTCCATATCTGCGGCAGTTCGTCGAGGCTGGTCTTGCGTAGGAAGCGGCCGACCCGCGTCACGCGCGGATCATTGCGCAGCTTGTGATCGCGATTCCATTCCGCGCGCAATTCCGGATGCGTTGCGAGGTAGGTCTCGAGGACCTGGTCGGCGTTCTCGACCATCGAGCGGAATTTCCAGGCGTTGAAACGCGTGTTGTTCCGGCCCACCCGCTGCTGCGAGTAGAAGACCGGTCCCCGCGATTCGAGCTTGATGCACAGCGCGACCAGCGCGATGAACGGCAGGATCGCGATGCCGCCGATCGTGCACAGCACCAGGTCCAGGGAGCGCTTGATCAGCCTCGGCCCGAACAGCAGGAGGTTGCGCCGTACTTCCAGCCCGAGCACGCCGCCGAGGTCGCGCGCATTGACCCACAGGCTCGCGAAACCGCAGAGGTTCGGGATGATGACCAGATGGGGAAAGGCGTTCTGGTTCTGCGTCTCGAGGATGCGCAGCCGTTCGACCGGCGCGCCGGGCATGGCCAGGATCGCATGGGTGACGCGCAGGTCCTTGGCGATCATCGGCGCCATGCTCAGGCCCTGCAGCACGGGAACGCCGAGGTAGTCGCCGCATTTCGAGGCATCGTCATCCAGCATCACGATCGGCTTCAGCCCCTGCTGCGGAGTCGCCAGCATGCTCTTGACCAAGGCCCTGCCGGTCATGCCCGCCCCGAGGACAGCCACCGGCACGCCCCACCAGGACCGCTTCGCGACGATCGAACGCAACGCGGTGCGGAACAACGGCAAGGCGACGACGGAGCCGGCCCAGGCGATCAGGAATGCGCCGCGGGAGTAATCGGGTCCGGTGCGGATGACGAAGGTCGCGGCAGCGGCGAGCAGATAGACGAATGAACTCGCGTAGAAGATGCGCTTCAGCTCCTCGGCGGGCCCGACGCCGACCACCTCGTACAGGCGGAAGGCCGCGAACACCGTGACGAACACCAGCGCAAGCGGCCACAGACCCTGGTAGGTCTGGACCGGCACCATGCCGCCGGCCCAGTGGCGGATCAGCAGGGCGCCCGCGTTCACCAGCAGGAGTGCGACCAGATCGGTGACGACCAGCAGGGTGACGCAGAGCCAGGGCTGCGTGAGGACCGCGAGCACGGAGCGACGTCCGGAGGCGAGCTCCGGGATCATCATCAGCTTGCTCATGCGCGGGTCCGCTCGTCCAGCGGAACGGGAGGACCTGGAGGGGCCTCTTCTGCCCCTGCGGGGTGCGACCGGCTGTTCGAGAAGCTGCGCCATTCCCTCTCGACTAACGCGGCAAACTCGTCACGGAAGCGTGAAATCGAAAAACCCTCAGCATGTGCACGGCAGGCTGCCGCGGGAAATCGCCGCAAACCTTCGAAACGGGCGATCGCGTCGATCAGCGACGCGGTGGTCTGGTCCAGGAAGAACACCCCGGTCACACCGTCCTTGACGGTCTCCAGGGAGCCCCCGCGTCCGAATGCGACCACCGGCGTCCCGCATGCCTGGGCTTCGACCGGGGCGATGCCGAAGTCCTCCTCGGCGGCGAACACGAAGGCCCGCGCACGCTGCAGGTGATCGCGCAGGACGGCATGGGGCTGGTATCCCAGGAGCGTGATGTTCGCATGCCCCGCGGCGGCCTTTTCGATCTTCGCGCGATCGGGGCCGTCGCCGATGACGATCAGCCGCCGCGTCGGCATCCCGGCGAAGGCGCGGACGATCAGGTCGATGCGCTTGTACGGGACGAAGCGCGACGCGGTGAGATAGAAGTCCTCCTTGCGCTCGCCGATCGTGAACGCATCGACATCGACCGGCGGATGGATCACGACGCTGTCGCGGCGGTAGCATTTGCGGATGCGGCGGGCGATGAAATCGGAGATGGCGATGAAGCGATCGACCCCGGCCGCGCTGCGCACGTCCCAGATGCGCAGGTAATGAAGCATCAGGCGCGCCACGAAACCCTTAAGGCCGCTGGCGAGATTCGACTCGGTCAGGTACTGGTGCTGCAGATCCCAGGCGTAGCGCATCGGCGAATAGCACATGCACAGGTGCAGTTGGTCCGGTCCCGTCAGCACGCCCTTGGCCACCGCGTGCGAACTCGACACGACGACGTCATATGCGCTGACATCGAGCTGTTCGACGGCGAACGGCATCAGGGGCAGGTACATGCGGTGGCGCGATCTCGCATACGGCAGCTTCTGGATGAACGACGTCCGGATCGGCCGATCGCCGAGGAACTTCCGGGTCTCGAGCGGATCCGCGACGGTGGCGAAGAGATCGGCCTCGGGGAACACGTTGAGCATCTGCTCGAGCACGCGCTCGGACCCGGCATATGAGACCAGCCAATCATGGACGAAGGCTATGCGGCGCATGAGGCTACCGTCAGGGCTGGATCGAGGACCGTTGATGCTGGCGAACCGGATCGCGAGACCCGATCGATGCGATCAGTCATCAGCGGCGGCAGCGAGCAGCGACCACGTCTTCTCGGCGGTGAGGTCCCACGTGAAGCGGGCCGCGCGGGCCAATCCCGCCGTGCGCAGGCGCGCGCGCAGGGACTCATCCGCGACCAGACGTCTGATGCCAATGGCCATCTCCTCGGTGTCGGTTGGATCCACCAGGACGGCAGCTTCTCCAACCGCCTCCGGCAAGGAAGTGCGGTTCGCCGCGAGGACCGGCACCCCCGACGCCATCGCCTCGAGCGGCGGCAGCCCGAAGCCCTCATACAAGGACGGGTACAGGAACCCCATGGCGCGTCGATACAGTCCGGGAAGCTGGTCGTCGGGAATCCGGCCGGGCAGGCAGACCCTGGCAGGAATGGTGGCCAGCCCGCAATCCGAGAAGATCCGCGGATTGCTCGCGCCGGCCAGGACCAGCCAGATGTCCTCAGGCAGATGGGTGACCGCGCGATCCCACGCCGCGATCAGCCTGCCGAGGTTCTTCCTCGGCTCGAGGGACCCGAGGGCGAGCAGGTAGCGTCGGCAGGGCAGGTCGAAGCGCGGGGCGTCAGGGCCTTCGTCAGAAGGGGAAAAGCGCGCATCGACTCCGAGATGGACGACCTTCACGCGATCCGGTGAGATGCAGCCGAGACCGAGGATCCGATCGCGGGTGTGGTGCGAGTCTGCGATCACCAACCGCACGATGCGCATCAGCCGCGGCCACATCCAGCCATACCAGCCGGCGAAGGCGGGGGAAAACCACTCCGGGTGGTCGATGGGCGAGATGTCATGGATGGTCACCACCTGCCGATGGACAGTCAGCGGCCCGGTGTTGCCCGGCGACCACAGCAGTTCGCGGCGCGACAGGCGTGACGGTAGGACGATCTGTTCCCAGAGATGGCCGATCGGTCCGACCACGCGTGCACCTGGAGTCATCACGTCGAGGTGGCAGAGGCGCTTCGAGACCTCATGCGCGTAGCGCTGGACTCCGGTCAAGGGTGAGCGCAGACAGCGGCCATTCATCACCACCGACCGATCGCTGCCGCTCATTCCGCCTCCGGAGCCCTGCGCCGAATGGCGAAGTCTGATGAGGGATGGGCATAGACAAGTGCGTGGGCGTGATCGCCACCGACGCGGATGCGTCGAGGAATCCAGCGGAGTGCCTCAACACCTATTCGTGAATTGGCAGTGGTAGTAAAGGGGAAGCACGGTTTTACGACAATTGGGCGAACGCCATGCACAAGAACTGATCGAGGCAGGTGAATGTACGGCAAGGACGCCGATCTGGGTAGCAGGCAACACAACGATGGAAATTGGGCAGGGGCAGCAGGTCCATAATCTGTGCGAACACCAGTCTCCCGAAATGCATGCTGCCCCTGTCAAGGGACCGAATCACCGCAAGAAGGGCATTCTCCATTGAATCGATTCACGCGCGTACGGTGATATTCAACGGTAAATACCATACGTTTATCACGCATGGCGCAACTCTAATCGGACAGCAGTGAACCGATACAGTTGTTATTGTTAGCGGTGCTTACCTTGTCGGCCGCGGCCATGCGGCCACGAATTGACGCTCACCCGGACGGCGTGATAGTGTTCTTGTGTCCACCGTGCATCTGGTGTATCCGCATGGCGATTCGGTCGCGTGTCCACACGCGATCGGCGTCGAATTGGCCAAGCGCCTGCGCCTTCAGCACCGTGTCCTGCACTACGATCTGACGCATCCTGTACGCATGCAGCCTGAGCAAGGCGACGTATTGCTCGGTTTTCCTGATAGCACCTTGTGGTCGCCATTCCGTAGGAGTCTCGATGATCCGAGATGGGGGCGGAAGATCGCCATGGCGCCGTTCACCCACGGAGATGCGCGGTATTGCGCCTACCTGGATCGGATACTGCCCAAGTGCGATGCCTTCCTTGCGATAACCGGTCAGTACTGGTTCAAGACCACTCCTGAGTCGTCGTGTCGTCATTGGTTCCCGAAGATGGTGCACTTGGATCTCGCGATCGATCGAGCCAATTTTCCGGCGCTCAAGAAGCGGTTCAACGCACCTGGGAAACGACGCTTCGTTTACATCGGCCATTCGGGATTTTATAAGAATGTCGGCTACTTGAACGAGATCGCACGCGCGATGCGATCGAACCACTTCGGCTGGATTGGCGATGCGAAGGAAGACTTCGAGTCGCTGTGCCCACAAGGCCAGCATGATTTTCGCTCGCAATCCGCACGTGAGATCGTCAGTTCCTACGATTTCTTGATCACCGTTGGCCATGCGGACCCGAATCCGACCGTCATTCTTGAGGCGATGGCGTGGGGCCTCATTCCGGTCTGTACGCGAGAGAGCGGCTACGACACCGAGCGGGGGATCATCAACGTTCCGCTCAATGATGTGTCCGGTGCGGTGCGCATTCTCTCTGAGTTGCAAGAGAAGTCGGAGGATGACCTGATCGCACAGCAGGAACACAATTGGCGGCGCCTCGACGGGCATTTTACGTGGGATCGCTTCGCTGCCGTCGTCGCCGCCACCATCGGCTCCAAGGATAAGCCGCCGGTCGGAGCGCAAGGTGTTGCAGATAGATTGCGCATGCGAGCGCAGGAACTGAGGTCTCCGTATGCCTTTTGGCGCTATCACAGTTTTCGTCGATCGCTCTTGCTCAAGCTCTTTGCCGTGAGAAAGCGGCACTCCTGTGCGGATCCGGACAATTGTATGAGCGCTCGTGGACGCTAGCCGCTCACAGTTGCTGCCAATTTCGCTCCGCATCGCGCCTGTGGCACAGGTGATGACCCCGGTCTTCACTGCTCAATAGAGCCAGTCCCTCTTGTTGAATTGTCACCGTTCCTCGCAAATCACGCAGGCATCTTCAGTGTGCCTATCGCGCATACACGCCGGATTTCCGTCATCGGGGGCAAATTGGTATCGTATAGTACGCATGCCCCCAACAACTCCGCCCGTCAACCCGTCCACCATGCCCACCGAGCGTCTGGGTGAAGCCGAGCAAACCCGCATCCGTTTACCGTTGCCGATCGTTGTGGGCAATCGGGATTATCAGGAGCGGGAGTCGCTCTTGCGGCGGATGGACGAGATGCTGCGACTCAGCGGAATTGAATCGGGATTCGTGTCGGACGCTGTCCTTCTTGCCGAAGCCATGAATCGCACGACGAAAGGAACGGCGCTGGGCGACCGGTCGCGGTCACGGGTCCAGGCAGAGGCCCGGCGAACGCTGCGCTGCACATTCGCGAGAATCTTGAGCAATGAGAGCCATCGATCGTTCTCGGCGCACCTGGCAGAGTCGCCGTTGCTGCAATGGTTCTGCGGGTTCGAATCGCTGGCGGAGGTGCGGGTTCCAGCGAAGAGTTCGTTGCAGCGGATGGAGGCGTCGGTGCCGCGCGATCTGCTGAATCAGATGAACGTGCTGCTGCTGAAGCGGTCGACGTCGGTCGACGCCACGGGTGTCTCGCTGCTGGGGCTGGCGGCACCGGTGGATCTGTCGGTGGTGTGGATGGATGCCACCTGCGTACCATTGGATATCCACTACCCGAGTGACTGGTCGCTGTTACGTGATGGGACGCGCAGCCTGATGGGGACGATCCAGGTGATCCGCTCTCATGGACTGAAGGTGCGGATGCCAGATCCCAAATCCTTCGTGTCGACGATGAATCGGC
>JACDEN010000434.1 GCA_013816415.1 Planctomycetota bacterium | reverse complement strand
GATGAAAGGACCGCCATGGCCCGTCGATCGGATGCGTTGATCACCAGGGATTTCCTGCTCCGCTCCAAGCGGGCCGAGAGCCTCTACCACCGTTTCGCCGAGCCGCAGCCGATCCTCGATTACCACTGCCATCTGCCTCCGCAGGACATCGCGACCGATCGCCACTTCGCCAACCTGACGCGCATCTGGTTGGAGGGCGATCACTACAAATGGCGGGCGATGCGCACCAATGGCGTCGACGAGCGCTTCATCACCGGCGACGCCGATGACTACGAGAAGTTCAGCCGCTGGGCCGCGACGGTGCCGGCATGTCTGCGCAATCCGCTCCATCACTGGACCCATCTCGAGCTCAAGCGTCCGTTCGGGATCTCCGACCGGCTGCTCGGGCCGGACACTGCGCGCGGCATCTGGGACGAGTGCAATCGGCGGCTGGCGGAACCGGAGTTCAGCGCGCGTGGGATCATGCGTGCGATGAATGTCGTCGCCGTATGCACGACCGACGATCCGGTGGATTCGCTGGAGCATCACCGCGCCATCGCGGCGGACGCGGGGTTCACCATCCAGGTGCGTCCGACGTGGCGCCCGGACAAGGGCATGGCGGTCGACGATCCGGAGGCGTTCAACCGCTGGCTCGACCTCCTCGAAGGGGCCGCCGACGTCTCGATCGCGACGTTCCGGGAATACCTCGCCGCGCTCGCACGCCGCCATGACGCCTTCCACGCCGCCGGCTGCCGTCTGTCCGACCACGGCCTGGACACCGTCTACGCGGATGCGTACCGCGACGAGGAGATCGCCGCCATCTTCGCGAAGGTGCGCGCCGGAAGCCATCCGACGGATGCGGAATCGCGGAAGTTCAGATCCGCCATGCTCCATCACTGGGCGGTCATGGACCACTCCAAGGGCTGGGTCCAGCAGTACCACATCGGCGCGATGCGGAACAACAACACCAGGCTTGGGCGGGCGCTCGGGCCCGACCGGGGTTTCGATTCGATCGGGGATGCGAACTACGCGCAGCCGCTCGCGCGTCTGCTCGACCGCCTCGATGCGGCCGACCAGCTCGCGCGCACCATCCTCTACGACCTCAACCCGCGCGACAACGAGATGATCGCGACCCTGATCGGAAATTTCCAGGACGGTACGGTGCCGGGGAAGATCCAGTTCGGCAGCGGCTGGTGGTTCCTCGACCAGAAGGACGGCATGGAGCGCCAGCTCGACGCGCTCTCGAACATGAGCCTGCTCGCGCGTTTCGTCGGCATGATCACCGACTCACGATCGTTCCTCAGCTACACCCGGCATGAATACTTCCGGCGCATCCTCTGCAACCGCCTCGGCCAGGAGATGAGCGACGGCCTGCTGCCCGACGATCTCGAGCTGGTGGGTGATATGGTGAGCGACATCTGCTATCGCAACGCCGCGGACTACTTCGATTTCGGCCTTCCACGCAATGGCTCCCGCACGAAGCGCACGGGAGCCGCACGTCCAGGTCGAGGAAAGCCGAAGGCCGCGACCAAGCGCTGATGTCGGCTCACTTGCGTGAGACGACCGAACCGTCCTCGGCGACCTTGAGCTTGACGTCCTTGCCCTCGACTGCCTTGTACTTCGCCAGGTAATAGCTGCGTCCGTGATCGGTTTCGCGCCGCAGGTCGACGATCGGCATCCCATTGGATTCGCGCACGATCGTCTCCTTGGGGGCGACGGGCAGCTGTTCGATCGCCAGGCGTCTTCCCGCAGGCGGAATGCTGGCCGCGGCCGAGGATCCGCTGTTGCTGCCGCTCGCCACCGACGGTTCGGTCAGACGCCTCTCCAGGGGGTCGTCCTGCGGCTTCGAATCGGCCGGATCCCGGCTCACGGCCTGCTCCCGGGCCGATGGCTCGGCGGCGAGGGGCGTGGTGGTAGGTTCCTGCAACGCCGGCGTCTGCGATTGCAGGCGAGCCTGCTGTTCCTCACGGCGAGCCTGTTGTTTCAGATCGTTGCGCCAGACGATCGATCCATCCTCGGCGATCTTCAGCCGCAGGTCGTTGCCATCGCTGGGAACGCGCGCGTCGTAGATCGTGCGGCCGTTCACGCTGCGCTGCTCGATGCTCGAGGGCTGGATCCCGCCGGTCTCACGATCGATGGTCGCCAGCACCGCAGCGGGAATCCCGCCCACTGTCGGCTCGACCTGGCTGGCGCTGGTGGCGTCGCGGTTGTTTTCCATCGGAACGCTCTGCGATCCGTCGACGACCACCGGCGTAGAGGCAGACGCCTCCGCGGCCGAGCCGGACTGTTCGCCGGACTGTATTCGGGAGCCGGTCTTGCCGGAGAGCTGTCCGATCTTGTTGTCAGCCATGTGTGCGGCGCGGACCTCCGCCTGCGCCACGTCGGTTTCGGTGGCGACCGCAGATGCGGGAACCGATCCGTGGTCGCGTCGCTCCGTTTTCGCCGTCGTCACGCTCTTGCCATCACGGAGGTGGGCGGCGCGCATATCCTCCCTGGCCAGGGTGTCGACCTGTTGGCGCATCGATCTCTGGTCGTGCGTCGACGCGCGGTCGGTCGAGCAGCCTTTGCCACCCAATCCACCAGTCTTGTTGTCCCACATGTTCGCGGCGCGGACGTCGGTGACGGCTGGGCCGAGCTGGTTGTCGTCGGTGCGCTCCGCAGCACCTGCGTGCGCGATGGCCAGGAGCAGGGTGCTCGCGGCAATGCTGATCATCGGAGTATGGAAGTTCATGGCTGCGTCTCCCGGTTCTGCACCATCTATAGTAGCCGCTCCGGCGCGATCAGCGCAAAAAAAACGGCTGCACGTTCGGCACGGACCTCGCCCGCAAACACGAAATGCTAGGGGAGTCCGCTGCGTTTGCGCCAGAGCCACTCGCCTACCAGCAGCGACACCACGACGATCAATGCGCCATAGCCGTTCCACAGGCTCCACGTCGTACGGGTCGGGATCAGCGTCGGCTTGAGCCCCTGGGCGAGGTCGTGGACCAAGGCCCGCGCATCGAGCAGGGACGCCGAGCGGAAGCCACCAGCGGCGGCGAGGTGGGTGAGGTTGGCAGGGTCGGAGGCCAGCTCGATGCCTTCCGCGCTGCCGCGGTGTCGCACCACCAGCTCGCGCACTTCGCGCAGGCCCGCGAGCAGGGGATCGTCGCTGCTGACCGTCACCTGCCAGTGTCCCTCGGGCAGACCGCTGATCGCCGCATGGTAGATGCCGTCGGCGTCCACCACCGGCTGCAGCGCCAGCGTCTGCTCGCTGGCCTGGATCGGCTGCCCGTGATCGTTGATGGCGATCAGGGATGCGCGCGGCGCTCCCGGCAGCGGCGATCCGTCGGCGGCCCGCGCACGTGCTCGCAGCTCGACAGTGCCCGAGGGCTCGACCAGCAGGCGGTCGATGGCGGCCTGCAGGCGCGGGTCCTGGCCGCGCAGCCGGCTGCCGACGCCCCAGCGCACCGCCTGCAGCCAGAACGCCTGATGCACGCGGTCGCCGAGGCGGTCGCGCCAGCGCCACGTCTCATCGCTGCCCAACCAGATGACGCGGCCCGCGCCGTAGCGACAGACCGCGGCGATCGGACCGGTGAGCGCGCCCTTGCCGATGAGCAGGATCTCGGCTCCGGGTTTGGCGGTGATGCCGGGGATAGACCACTGCAGCGCGGGCAGCGCCGGCCACAGCGTGCGGTTGAGCGCGGGATCATCGAGCACCGCGGTGATGGGGCTCTCGGGC
>JACDEN010000433.1 GCA_013816415.1 Planctomycetota bacterium | reverse complement strand
GATCGCCGTCGACTGCCGCAGCGGCGATCGTCGGGCGCGCATGCTGCTGGCCGCGATCGAGGATCATGGCACGCGTGTCGCCGCGTCGATCGAACGCCGGGTGCTGGCAGGCCTGGCAGGCGGTTGCTCGCTGCCGTTGGGCTGCCTGGTGCGACGCATCGACGGTCGCTGGACCGCGGTGGCCTTCCTCGGCCACGAGGCCGCCGCCGGCATCGACTGCCGCGAGACCGGACCCGCGGCTTCCCTCGCCCAGCAGGTGCTCGCGCGGCTGGTAGTCGGGGGCTTTGCCCCCAAACCCCCGCGACCTTTGTCGCCCTTACATCCTGGCTGAAGAAGCCAGGATGTTTGCGTGATGGGCTGCGCCCATTTTATCACGCAACCAGGGCTCGGCGGTCGGTGAAAATTCGTTGTGATTCATGCCAATTGCCCGATTGTCTGAGCCTTCGACCGCCGATCTGTGGTCGCGTGATACAATGGGCGAAGCCCATCACGCGACGATTCTGGCTGCCCCAGCCAGAATCGAACAGCGACAAAGGTCGCGGGGGTTTGGGGGCGAAGCCCCCGACTTTCACCGCTTGTTCTGCTTCTTCAGCTTCGCCTTCTTCTTGCGTTCGGCGCGGTAGCGCTTGAGCGCGTCCTTGTCCTCGCGCTTGGCGAACAGGCGGTTCGGGTTGGGCATGAACGCGCCGGGGTTGGCCAGCTGCTCGGGGGTCAGGTCTTCCTTGTCCGGCAGCTTCTCGGCCATTTCCTTGATGTCGCCGAACTTGCCCATCATCTTGCGCATCGCCTCGAAATGCTTGAGTAGCGCCTGCACGTCGTTGGTGCTGGTGCCCGAGCCGTGGGCGATGCGGCGGCGGCGGCTCATATCGATGAGGTCGGGCCGACCGCGTTCGTGTCCGGTCATCGAGCCGATGATCGCGCTGTACTTGAGGAAGATCGACTCGTCGATGTTCATGCCCGAGAACTTCGCGCCGATGCCGGGGATGAGACCGATGATGTCCTTGATCGACCCCATCTTCTGGATCGCCTGCAGCTGGCTCTGGAAATCACCGAGGTCGAACTTGTTCTTGAGGATCTTGTCCTCGAGCTTCTTCGCCTCCTTCTCGTCGACCGCGGTCTGCGCCTTCTCGACGAACGACAGGATGTCGCCCATGCCGAGGATGCGCCGCGCCATGCGGTCGGGATGGAACGGCTGCAGCGCGTCGAGCTTCTCGCCCATGCCGACGAACTTGATCGGCTTGCCGGTCACCGCGCGCAGCGAGACGATGGCGCCGCCGCGCGCATCGCCGTCGAGCTTGGTGACCACCACGCCGTCGAGCGGCAGCCGGTCGTTGAACGCCTTGGCGCTGGTGACCGCATCCTGGCCGGTCATGGCGTCGACCACCAGATAGGTCTGGTGAGGCTTGGTGCGCGCGTGGATCTCGGCGATCTCGGCCATCAGCTCGTCGTCGACGTGCAGACGGCCGGCGGTGTCGAGGATGACCACGTCGCGATTGTCGACCTCGGCGAGCGCGAGGGCGCGGGCGCAGAGGTCGGGCGCCTTCAGGCCTGCCTCATGGAAGACCGGCACGGAGATCTGTCCGCCGAGCACCTTCAGCTGTTCGATGGCCGCCGGGCGCTGTAGGTCGGCCGCAACCAGCAGCGGCCGCTTGCCGTTCTCGCGCAGGAGCCGCGCGAGCTTCGCGCAGGTGGTGGTCTTGCCGGAGCCCTGCAGGCCGGCCATCAGGATGACCGTCGGTCCGTTCTTCGCGAACGGGATCTCGGAGTCGGGTTCGCCCATCAGCGCGATCAGTTCGTCGTGGACGACCTGCACCACCTGCTGCCCGGGCTGGACACCCTTCACCGATGATTCGCCGACCGCCTTGGCGGTCACGCGGTCGATGAAATCACGCACCACGTTGACATTGACGTCGGCTTCGAGCAGGGCGCGTCGCACGTCGCGCAGGCCCTCGCGGATGTTGTCCTCGGTGAGCTTGCCACCGTACCGGAGCTTGTCGAAGATGGAGCCGAAGCGCTCGGCGATGTGCTCGAACATGATGTTCCCCGCGTGGCTGCGCCACGATGCGGCCTGACGGGAGCCGGGAGGGCGGATGCTAGAGGAGATGGCGCGGCGGGGAAGGGCGGGGCCTATCCACGGCACCGCTGGGCGAGCACCGCGATCGTCGCTCCGAGCGGATGCCGCCAGTCGGGAGCGACCTCGGCGAGCGGACCGAGCACGAACGGCCGCAGGTGCAGACGGGGATGGGGCACGGTCAGGACGGGGGAAGCGACGACCAGGCCATCGGAGCGCATGAGCAGGTCGAGATCGATGGTGCGCGCTGCGTTGCGGACACCCCGGGTGCGCCCGAGCGCGGTCTCAACCGCCTGCAGACGATGCAGCAGCTGGTGCGGCCCCAGGCCCGAGGCGACCAGCCAGACGCCGTTCAGATAGGCCCCCTGCCCACCCGGTCCGCCGACGGGAATGGATTCGATCAGTGCGGACGCGCCGACCACACGGCACTGGTGGTCGCCTTCGATCAGACCCCGCGCCTGTGCGATGAGTCGGCTGCGGTCACCGAGATTCGAGCCGACTCCGATCGCGTAGATCCAGTCCGCTGCCACTGTGGTTGGGTCAGCCACGGATGGCCCCCAACGAGAAGCGCTGGCGCAGCTGGTTCGCGGCCTGGTGCACCTCCTTGTCGGCGACCACCAGCTTCACCAGCTGGGTCGACGAGATCGCGAGCGTCGCCGCCGCCTCGGCGAGGCTGCCGGAGGCGTGCTCGAGCGCGTCGAGGCAGCAGGCCGCGACCAGATGGTAGTCGCGCGCGTTCTCACGCAGCGTCACCTGTCTGCCGCGACGATAGGGATCGAGCCAAGCCGCGTCGGAGGATCCACGCGTGGCGATCACCAGCCGGAGCCGCAGCCGAGCCACCGCCTCGACGCGGTTGCGCGAGCGCTCGCGATGATCCTCGCATTGCGCCATGAGGCCGGTCGGGCGGTGGCGCAGGCGCACCGCGGACTCGGTCTTGTTGCGGTGCTGTCCGCCCGGACCGTGCGACGACGAGCTGGTGATGTCGCACTGGGCGAGCAGCGCGTCGTCGCTGATGGCATAGGGCGCCGGCACCGTCAATCCTTGCGCAGACGCACCCAATGCTCGTCGGTCTCGGCGAGCAGCACTTCGGTCAGCCGCATGCGCTGGGCATAGAGCGCCGGCTCGATCGCCGCCCAGATGCGCTGCGACAGGCCCTCCATGGTGGTGATCGCTCCGGCATAGAGCGGCACGTCGTTGAGGTGATGATGGTCGCTCGGCTTGACCACCAGCTCGTCGACCACGCGGTGGAGTTCCATGACATTGCAGAAGAACCCGGTTTTGGGATCCGGCTCTCCGGCGACTGTAACCTCGAGCCGGTAGTTGTGCCCGTGGATGTTCTCGCAGATGCCGTACGCGCAGGCGTTCTCGGCGGCACCGATGGCATCGCTGTGCAGGCGGTGGCTGGCGCTGAACGAAAAGCGGCGGGTGAGGAACAGCATGGAGGCGCCTATGCTACGCCCGGCCACATGCAGCGGAATCGCAAAAGGATAGCCGTCGTCCGTTAATCGGGGGCTTCGCCCCCAAACCCCCACGACCTTTGTCGCTGTTCGATCCTGGCTGGGGCAGCCAGGATCGTCGCGTGATGGGCTGCGCCCATTGTATCACGCGACCACAGCTCGGCGGTCGGGGC
>JACDEN010000432.1:1956-3705 GCA_013816415.1 Planctomycetota bacterium | reverse complement strand
GCTGAGCAGCGGCCTGCACGGGAGCCTTCGCGGGCACCTTGGGCTGCGCGGCGGCGGGTGGCGGCGGTCCGGCGGGCTTCTTCTTCTTCGGCTCGTCATCCTCGATGAATCCGGGGAACTGCTGGTCGCTCATCGGGCCTCCGTAATCGTGATGTCAGTGAGCGGTGACGACGCGCGCGCCGACCGCATCGCGGACCCGTTCGGCGAGCGCCTTCGCATCGGCCGCGGTCGGCGCTTCGGCGATGATGCGCGATGCCGGCTCGGTCCCCGAGGCGCGGATATGCACCCAACGGTCGTTCCACAGCAGCTTCAGCCCATCGACGGTGTCGATCTGAGCGCCGGCGGCGACGGCGTGGCCGCGCAGGGTCGCGACCGCGGCGGCGACCGCGGCCCGGTCCATCGCCACCTTCTCCTTGTGCATGGCGTAGCGCGGGATGTCGGCGACGGCTTCGCTCGCCGTCGATGTCGTGCGCGCCAGGTGCTCGAGGACGAGCGCCATGCCGATGTGGCTGTCGCGGCCCCACACCACCCGCGGCTCGATCACTCCGCCATTGCCCTCGCCGCCGATGACGGCGCGGTGGCTCTGCATCGCATCGACGACGTGGGCCTCGCCGACCTTCGAGCGCACCACGCGCGCACCATGGCGCGCGGCGACGTCTTCGAGCATGCGGCTGGTCGACAAGTTGGTGCAGGCGACGAGATCCTTGCCGCCGGCCTTCGCCGCCTGAGCGAGCCTGCCGGCGGCGCACAGCACCAGGGTGTACTCCTCGCCGATGAAGACCCCGTGATCATCGATGATCGCCAGGCGGTCGGCGTCGGGATCCTGGACGAAGCCGATGTCGGCCTTGGCGCCGGCGACGATGCCGCCGGTCTGGCGGACGTTGGCGGCATTCGGCTCGGGATCGCGCGGGAAGACCAGATCTGGGCGGCTGAAGATCGGCACCACCTGGCAGCCGAGGCGCGACAGCAGGCGCGGACCGAGCTCGCTGCCGGCGCCGTTGACGCTGTCGATGACCACGGTCAGCCTGGCCGAGCGGATCAGTTCGACATCCACGGCGGCGAGCACGCGCGCGAGGTGGATGTCGAGGGCGTCGTCGCGGCGGCGGTAGCTGCCACAGCCGTGCCAGGGTTTCCAGCGGCTGGCGGCATCGTCGTAGGCCGCGAGCACGCGATCGAGCTGGGCCTGGTCGACGTTGCGCCCGTCGCGGTTGAAGAATTTCAGCGCATTCCACTCGACCGGATTGTGGCTCGCGGAGATCTGGATGCCGCCGGCGGCGCCGGAATCCGCGATGGTGATCGGCACGGTCGGGGTCGGCACCACGCCGATGTCGATGACGCTGCAGCCGACTCCGCGCAGTCCCGCCGCGCAGGCCTGCGCCAGCATCTCGCCGGTGGGACGGCTGTCGCGTCCGACCACCACCGCCCCTCCGTCGGCGATCGCCGATCCGTAGGCGGCGGCCAGCGCCATCACCTGCGCGCAGTCGAGGGTCTCGCCCACCACGCCGCGGATGCCGGATACCGAAACCACGCAGCGCAGGGGCCGACTCATGACGCCAGCGGACCGGTGCCGGACGGGAAATCAAGGTCATGGAGACCGATGGCCTGGATCGATAGTCATGCTCTGGTCTCGGTGATTGCTCCCCCGTTCGCCGCTCGACACTCCCCGACCGGAGAGCGGCATGAAGGTCGGAATCATCGGCGGTGGTCCCGGAGGCGCGGTCACCGCCGCCACCCTCGCCCGCCGCGGCC
>JACDEN010000432.1:0-1946 GCA_013816415.1 Planctomycetota bacterium | reverse complement strand
AAGCCGAGGTCTTCCCGCGCTTCCATATCGGCGAGAGCCTGCTGCCGTGCAACATGCCGATCTACGAGGACCTCGGCATCACCCGCGAGGTCTTCCGCGCGCACTCGTACATGCCCAAGCTCGGCGCGCACTTCGAGCACGTCGCCAGCGGCCGCACGGTGCGCTTCCCCTTCGCCGACGGCCTGTCGGGCGATCCGCCGTCGATGTACCAGGTGGAGCGGTCGCGCTTCGACAAGCTGCTGCTCGACAACGCGGTGGGCAATGGCGCGGTCCTGCATGCGCCGGTGACAGTGTCGAAAGTCGACCTCGAGCGACTCGCGATCCACCATAGCCGCGGCGTGGACGCATTCGATTTCATCGTCGACGCGTCGGGACGCGAAACCCTGCTCGGCAAGCAGCTCGGGATCGTCGACCGCGAGGGCGACCTGATGCGGGCGGCGGTGTTCGGCCATGTCGCCGAGCTGCCGCTGGCACCCGAGGCGCAGGTCGGCGACATCACCATCGCGAAAGCCGACGAGGGCTGGTGTTGGCAGATCCCGCTCGAGCCGAAACGCTGGTCGATCGGCCTGGTGCTCAAGCGCGACCGCGTGATCAAGGGCGGCCCGCCGGCCGACGTCTTCCGGAACAACCTGAAGTACTTCCCGCAGGTGCGCGAGCGGCTCGGCGGACAGATCCCCGATCCGGTGCGCACCATCCCAAATATCAGCTACCGCGTGCGCGAACGCATCGGCCCAGGATATGCGCTGCTCGGCGACGCCGGCGGCTTCATCGATCCGATCTTCTCGTCGGGCGTGCTGCTGGCGACGCGCGCGGGATGGCGCCTCGGCCGCCGCCTCGACGAGGGCGGCGCGCGCGCGGACCTCGCCAGCTGGAAGGCTGAAACCGACCACGACCTCTCCACCTTCTTCGCCTTCATCAAGCTGTGGTACGACGGCCACTTCGTCGACAACCTGTTCTTCGCCGAGCACCGCGACCCAGCGATCTACCACGGCATCATCAGCCTGCTCGCCGGCGACACCACCCATCCCGACAACGCCTTCCTGGTGATGCTGCAGAAGCGCATGTCGCGGCAGAACGCAAAGACGCTGGTGGATATTCCCGCGCCTTTTTAATCAGGGGCTTTGCCCCCGAACCCCCTCGACCTTTGTCGTCGTTCGATTTTCGGCTGCGGCCAAAAATCGTCGCGTGATGGGCTCCGCCCATTTTATCACGCGACCACGACTCGGCGGTCTAGGGCTTCGCCCGAAGCGACCGGCGACACGGGGGTTGGGCGAAACCTCCGGCTTCTTGTAAGGTTACTGACGTTCACATACTCGGACGTATGGCCCGCCCACCGAAAGCTCGCGTCCCGCTCAAGCAGGCGGCCCTCGAATTGTTCGTCGAACAGGGCGTGCACGCGACCGGCATCCGCGACATCGCCAAGCATGCCGGCTGCTCCGAAGCCGCGCTTTATCGCCATTGGAAGAACAAGGACGACCTGGTGGTCAGCCTGTTCACCGAGCACCTCGCCGAGGTGCGGACCATCCTCGAGGACGCGATCGCCTCGGCCACCGACCTCGACGGCAAGGTCCACGCCGCGATCAAAGCCTGCTACAAATTGTACGACGAGCATCCGCGCGTCTTCCGCTTCATCCTGCTGGTCCAGCACGAACTGTCGCGCACCCTGCCGAACGATCTGCGCATGCCCCAGGATGTGGTGCACGATCTGGCCAAGGATGCGATCAAGCGCGGCGAGGCCAAGGGCGACGCCATGGTCCTCGCGGCAGCGGTGATCGGCATCTTCGTCGAGACCGCCATCTTCGTGCTCTACGGCCGGCTCGCGGGTCCGCTGTCTCGGTATGCGGGGCCGGTGGCGGAGTCGGCGCTACGGGTGTTGCGGAGGTAGATTGGTTGGTGGTTGGTGGTTGGTGGTTGGTGGTTTTATGCAGGCGAGGCAGGCCGATCAC
>JACDEN010000431.1 GCA_013816415.1 Planctomycetota bacterium | reverse complement strand
CTACGGCCAAGAACGGCGTCGATCCCTGCGATGCCATCGCCATGGTACTCGCGGGTCAACCCTGGCTGCCATTGGCTCCGATAATAATCCGCTCAACTCAACGAGCGGCGGCCTGAGCAGTTACATAAAAAGAACGATCAGGCCTGGGTCGAACAGAAGAATGGTTCCGTTGTCCGACGTTTTGTCGGATACCGCCGACTTGAAGGCCTCGCCGCCGTAGGTGTTCTGGCTCGGCTCTATGCAGCGGCTCGGCTCTTCGTGAACTTCTTCCAACCGTCTTTCAAGCTGGCCTCCAAACAGCGCGTTGGGGCTCGAGTAGTGAAGCGTTACCACTTGCCCGCGACGCCAAGTGCCAGATTACTGGAGTCGGACGCGGTAACCGCAGAAGTCAAAGACAAGCTGCGTGCCGTGGCCGCTTCGCTGGATCCGCTGCGACTCCTTGATGAGATACGAAAGATGCAACACCATCTCGCTGAGCTTGCCGCTGGCGAAGTGCCAACTGTACTCCCCGTTCGAGATCAGGAGCTTGAAAAATTCCTGAAGAGCTTGTCGACTGCTTGGAAAAGTGGCGAAGTTCGGCCTACACATCGCGATATGCCCAAGCCAATGCGCGATTGGCGAACCCGAGTAGATCCATTTGAAGCCGCTTGGCCGTTGATCTGTCGCTGGCTAGAGTCCGAAACCGATCGAACGGCCAAGGAGATCTTTCAGCGACTCCAGGCCGAACAGCCGGGAGAATTTCCTGACGGACAGGTCCGAACGCTTCAGCGTCGGATCCAGGAATGGCGAACAACGCAGGCCAGAAGACTCATCCTTGCCGAGCCTGACGCCGTAGGTGTCGACACTCCGAATGTAGCGGTGGCGACTTGGTAACATCAGCTGATGAGGCAACGCGGTGTGCCGTCCTAATTGTCGCTAGACAGCATGGCACCTGGAAGCGCGGCTGGCTCGCGAGCGGTAGGGAAGGGTCATGGGAGTCCATCTCGATCAGTGTACTCAGCTGAATCGCTCACGGAACACGATTCCGATGGCGGAGCTATGGACGGTGGTTAACGGACGGATCATAGATTCCCGCCGGAGCTGGAGCCGGAGCAGGAGTTCAAGCCGAAGCCGAAGCCAGATTGGAAGATGTATAGACGCGTCATCGAATCCGCGTGATGCCGTCGTCCGCACTCGCTACGTGCCGGAAAGCCCAAGCCGGAGCCAAGGCTCATGTGTGTAGGGACGGGTCATGGATTCCATTGACCGGTCATGGAATCGACCGACGCCGCTCAAGCTGGCGGGGGATCAGGGCTCGAGGCCGAGTTCGGGTTGGAAACGATTGGTTTCCGGCGGTGATCCGGACTCCTTGCTTGAATGGCCGCCGGCCTTGGGGTTGCGGCGGATCCTGGATCTGACGCCTTGCCTGCGTCGGCGATCCGTTCCGGTCTTCGTGCGCTGCGCACGATCGCCGATGAGCAGGTCGACGATGCGCACGCCCGCAATGACCTGGCCGTCTGCGATGCGGTCGCCGAGGAGTTCATCGCAGTGGGCCGCCGCCGCCGCCGCCACGACCAGGGCCTCGCTGACGGACAGCTGATTGAGGACGCTGAGATCGATCGCGTCCTGAAGGAGGGTGGCGTCTGACGCGACGACCTCGAAGTGGCAGAAGTCGCGCACCAGCGCTTTCGCGATCATGGGTTCGATCGCCAGGCGGCCGGTCGCGATGGCGTAGAATTCCTCGAGCACCTGGATCGACACCACGCCCAGGCCATCGCTCTGCAGGGAGCGGATGACCGCTCGTGCGCGATCGCGTTTCGCCGGGTCGGTGGGATCGGCTGCTGCGACCAGGATTCCGGTATCGATGAAGCTCTTACCCACCGTTACCCACCGAGTGAGTCGATGTCGCTGTCGGCGATCCGGGACTGACGGCTGCGCGGCTGATCCATGCGCGCGAAACACGCGTCGACCCAGGCAGCGGATCCGGGACGGACCGTCTTCTCGAGGAGGTGGCGGACGAGGGCGTTGACCGAGATCCGATGGCGGCTCGCGTAGGCCCGTGCGATGTCGAGGAGGTCGTCGTCGATGGAGAGGGTGACGTTACTCATAACACTGTATACGTGGACACATGATATGTGTAAATAGCCAACCATGGGAGGGTCACCCGAATTTGACAGCGAATCCGACCAAAAGGCGTTCCGATCGTTCCATTTTCAGTCCCTGAATGCCGCTTGTGTGGAAATTCAGAACACGTGGGCACAGGGACTTGCGAGCTAATAAGTGACATATCTTGTCGGTAGCGGAATTTGCGCTCCAGGGGTTTCGGGGGTATATACCAACGTGGGGTTCCCTATGCCGACGCGACTGACTGTTTCGAGATCACGAGCAATCGCTCTGCCAGCGCCGCCCCTGGAGCGCTGGTGGACGATTATCACCACTGGGCTTGTGTTGATCGCGATGGCGCTGTTCGCGCCGGGCGTCCATGCGGCCAATGCGATCCCGACCGATTTCACGATCACCGTCGTCGACGGTGTCACCCCGGCGGATGCAAGCGTCGCCGGCCTTCCCTACGTCACGGGAAATACCGCGAAAGATGCCGATCTGAAGCAGGGACCCAACAATTGGAACAAGTCCGCCGTGACCATGGCCAACAGCGTCGTGGCATCGATGGTCGGAACGCCGAACTCGACGACGATACACTTCGCCATTCCCGCGACTATCACCTATACGACCGGCACCCTCGATGGCACCGTCATTTATCGCGTCAACGATAGCACCACAGGCTTCGAGTCGACGTCGTATGCGACACCCGGGTCCGGTGTCATCACCGTCAAGCTGCGCCAGACCATCACCGTCACGCTCGGCAATCTCGCTCCGACCTATACCGCCTCGCCCATCGCCGCCACGGCGACGACCTCGGTGGCCTTGGGAACCGGCACCGTCGTCCTGACCTACAACGGATCGTCGACCGCCCCGACCAACGCCGGAAGCTATACGGTCGTCGGCACCATCACCAACGATGGCCGCTATGTCGGCTCAGCGACCGGCACCATGGTGATCGCTCCCAAGGCTCTGAGCGTGACGGCCAGCGCTGCGAGCCGTGCCTACGGCTCCGCCAACCCCGCCTTCACCGGTACCCTGACCGGCGTGGTTGCCGGGGACGGCATCACGGCGACCTACGGCAGCATCGCCGGGTCGACGAGCACCGCCGGTTCGTATGGCACGGCTGCCCCGGAGGCGATCACTCCCACGCTCGTCGATCCCAGTTTGAAACTGGCCAACTACGCGGTGACCTCGACCAACGCGACGCTGACCATCACCAAGGTCCCTCTGACCGTCACCACCAACAATGTCACCCGAGCTTACGGCTCCGCCAATGTCTTCACCGTCGCCTATAGCGGTTTCGTCCTGGGCCAGGACTCGACCGTGCTCGGCGGGACCCTCACCCAGACCACCACCGCCACCTCGGCGAGCGGGCCCGGCATCTACATCGTCACCCCGGGTGGCTATACCAGCTCCAACTATTCTTTCACTTATGGCAATGGCACCCTGACCGTCACCCAGGCACCTCTGACCATCCAGACGGTTCCGGTGAGCAAAGTCTATGGCGACGTGAATCCCGCCTTCACGGTGACCTACACCAGCTTCGTGCTGGGGCAGAACCAGAGCGCGCTCGGTGGCACGCTCGCCTTCGGCACCTCTGCGGTCGCCGGCAGCAATGTCGGAACCTACGCC